>JAVBSA010000428.1:0-3810 GCA_031556915.1 Victivallis sp. | reverse complement strand
ACCTGAAAAACATCAAGCTGCTGAAATCATAAGGAGATGTTCAAAAATGATTTGAAAACCTTTCGTTCCGATGGTACTTTTATGAGACCGGAGGAACGATATGCTTGCACCCCTTGGAATTATTGCCGGACTTGTTGTAATGATCTTGTATTCGATCCTGCGCTTGAAGAGCATGGAAAGAACCAATCAAAAAAAGCAGGACTCCCTGGTCGACGGAATCGCCGCCGTGGATCCGGAGCGGTTTCCGGAGCTGGCCGCAACCTTCAACCGGTATGTCCGTGAGTCATTCGGCGTCGATCTTGCCCCGATGGAATTTGCCGATCATGTCAGGTATGTCGGTAAAAACTTGAGCAAACTCCGCAAACGGGCTACCGCCGCCCACTTTCCGGGAGGCGAAACGGAATTTGCCGCCGCCGTCGTCGCCGACCTCGGCGAGCTGGTCATCGCCCAGTATCAGGCGCATTGGATCCGCGACACGGAGGCCCCGCATTTCCCGTTTGTCCAAATAGAGTTTCAGGATCATTATAAAACGTTCTGCAATCCCGCCGGCGCGGTGGTGATGCAACTTATCGAAGGCTACGGATGCGGCGCATTTCCAACAATGCTGTTACCGTTTGAACATCCGGAACAAGTACAGAAAAAAGTCATCGAAATTGCCGGCGGCTATCATGCCGATGAAACAAAAATCGAATTGCAATTGGATCAAAAGCTGCTGAAAAAAATCATCTTGACCCGGCGAACGGCTTTCGGTCTCATGGTTGGCTGTATATTGATTCCTTCCCTGTTTCTGTTTCTCGAACCGGATGAAAAAAGTTTCAGGCTGATGTTTTTGGGAGCGATCGCAGCCGTGATTTGCGGGACGATACTTTTTCGGGAACGCTGGCCGATGTGGCGATTGGTGCGCTACCGCAGTTTGGTACTGTATCCGGATCGCTTCAACTTGGAAGGTGACTGCGATGCGCTGAGCATCGCATATTCCGATGTCGTCGCCTGGAAAACCGGGCGGAAACCCTCCGGCCTGACACAAGGACCGCCCACAGCCGAATTTCTGCGGATCAAAACCCGGACAGAGCGTTTTCAACTGCTTGAAAATTATTTTACCCACTACGCTGCGGTCCGGGAAGTCTTCGCCGAGATCGCCAGGCGGATCGAGGCAGCGCCGCCCGCTGACAATCAACGCTGAATTCCGTTACGAGATTATTACCCGGATCATGTTCCAGTTTGCCGGCGGAATTGACGGCTTTGAGGTTTTCGTGAAACATCGCCCGGTATTCCAGAACTTCCACCGGATTGAAATTCTGCAGGATCGTTTCCAACGCCATTCGTCTTTTCAATTCACGATGAGACGTTTGAAGTTTTCCGAAAAAATGTTTTTCCGTTCGGATTCGGTGAGGTTTTCGGTCAGCACGCCATATACGTTCATGCCCGGACTGCAAATGGGGAAATCCGTACCGAAAAGCAGTTTTTCCGATCCGCAAATATCAATGCCGCTCCGCAGCATGTTCCAGCGGAAAAGTCCGATTCCGGAAAGATCCATGGATACCTGTTCCCGGCGGGCGACGAACTCAAACCGCCTGCGCGCATTCGCCCCGTCGCCCGGATGGGCCAGCACCAGCTTCAGACGCGGCAATGCCTTCAGGACTTTTTCAGTTTCCTCCAGCGGTTCGCCGCTGTGAAGACTGACCGTCATGTTCAGATCCTGCGCCAGGGCCAGGATTTCCATCATGTCCGGCGATGCGAATTCACCGGTTTTCATCAGATAGGGCACCAGTTCGCCGATCCAGCGAACCCCGGCGGCATACATGGTCTCCAGTTCTTCGCAGGATTCGCGCGGGAAACCGCCATGCACATGGATTCCCGGGATAAAAAAATCGGGGTACGAATCGCGAAGCTCGAGCGCCTCGCGATTCAATTGCTTGAGTTCTTCCCAGGTGACCTCATGGGATACGATCACGGAACCGCAGGCTTTGGAAATGCCGACCTTTTTCAACTCCCGCACCAGTTCACCGGTCGTCGCCGGATGGCCGAACCAGGCGGAGTTATGCTCCGGTTTCAGGAACGGATGGATATGGGCATCGATGATTTCGTAGTCAAATGGAGTATTCATGCATCACCTGCTTATTTTCAAAACAACACCGGAGCGGGAAACGTCGTCTCCCTGAGGCATGCCGACCGTGCCCAGCACCGGGCCCGGTATCTTGAGCAAACCATCGGCGATCACGCATCGCGATGTAATGTCTTCCGCGTGATCCGCCGCCAGATCCTGCGCCATGACCCGAATCCCGCTGCCGCGCACCGGCAGCGAAAGCTCATGGAAACCGCCGAAAACACCGACGAACCGACCGGTGCAATCGATTTTGAGAGCAATATCCGCTTCGGGCACATGCAACCCCTTTTCCGGGGAAAGGCGCGGCAGCGTTCCCACCGCCACCGAGCCGTTCGGATGCAGCGAAGCGGCGGCAAACGGCACCCCGCATCCGGCATCCGTCACCCCGGGCAGCGCCATGCCGCGCGATACGATTGCCGGTGCGGCCTGTGTCACTTGCTTGTTGAACACAGCGGCGAACCATGTGGAGTTTTCCGGAAAAATCCAGGCGTCTTCCAGGATTTCACGGCTGGTGAAGACCGGTTCCTCTTCGCGGCCGGCCCAGGCGGGCGCGAGCCGCTGCCAACGGATGGAGCGGTGAATTTCCAGCATCCTCTGATTGCGTTTCGTCACCTTCTCCCGCGTGGATTTCCAACGCGCAGAACGCATGATTCCCGCGGTGCATCCGAGGATTGCCGCCAGATAGGCTTCATCCTCGACATTGACCAATCCATCCCTCGCGGCGGCCAGGCCGAAGATGCAACGGTCGAGAGCGGCGGCCGTGGTGAGCGGCACCAGGAGATCGTAGATCCGGACGGAGTCGGCGAATTGCGCCAGGCTGATGACCCGCCTGGCTTCATTGACGCCGCTGTCGATGAAGCGTCCGCTGCCGCGGCATGTCCCTTCCAGGGTAATTCCATTGAGCGGCATCATCGGGACGGCATGCTCGATATGCAGACCGGGCGCGTATTCATGCCCCAGCTCCGTCAGCATACGCCGGAAATGCAAATTGTTCCCATGAACGCCCCAGTCAACTTTCCACAGCCGGATGCCCGCATTTTCACACCACTTAAGGCGTTCGATCCAATATTGCCGCGCCTGATCATCGGGCAATTGCCGTTCGTCGGTTTCGCCTGCCGCCTGCGCCGCGACCCAGAGCGCCGCGCCGCGCCAGCCGCCGGCGATCACCCGCTCATTGAGCTTTTTCAATCTTTCTTCGGGAGTGCCGGTGCAAAAAGGGAAACGCTCCGGGTCAACGATCAGGGAACCGAAACGATGGCGGTTCTTGTCGGGAGCGATGCCGTATGGAACGTCCCAGCCGTCGTCGAACATAAAATAAAGATCGCCTTTTATCCCTTCAAAGTCTTCGATCCAGCCGCCGGGGCCGAAAACGACTTCTTCATTGAGGTTGTCCCGGCCTCTTTTCGCGCCCTGGTCGCCGACGAAAGCGGATGCGGCGGCTTTGCCGGATACGGTACTGTTCTGGGTGCCCCAGGTGCACCAGTAATTCGGGGCGCTTCCCGGTAAATCAGGAATCAGGTTCATTGCTTTTCTCCTTTTATTCAATCCGAATGTTGCGGATCGTCACTCCGGAAACGGGACTTCCCCGAAACTGAAAATAGACCCCATTGACCTGTTCCGGAATCTTCGTGAACCTGGTCAACGGAATTACCACCTTCTGAAAGGTTTCCGGGTTATTGTCGATCATATCCGCGCCTTCCAGA
>JAVBSA010000358.1:0-3926 GCA_031556915.1 Victivallis sp. | reverse complement strand
GAGGCTGGTTACCGCGATATTGGTCGGCATGGTGGTGGTGAGGGTCGCCAACGCTGCGCCGAGTTCGTCGATGGGGATTCCGGCGGATGCGGCGGTGGCGGCGATCTGTCCGAGCGACTGTGCCAGTTCGGCCCCGGAAGTTTTGCCGTTGCGGACGATTGTGTAAAACCAGTCCGTCACCATGCCGGCATCTTTGACCGTGAGGCCGTAGGCGTTCATCATGGTGGTCGCGGCATTGAGTACAGGAGTAACGCCGCCGCCGATGGTTTTGGCGAGCGCCGCCATCTGGGCCACAAACGCCGCCATCTCTTTTTCCGATCCGCGCACACCGGCGGAATAGGCGAAATAGAGGGCGTTCGCCAGCTCCGCCGAACTACCGAGCGCACTGGAAAGATTCGTGACCTCTTTCCGCAGCGTTTCGGTGTCGAATTCGTGCGCGATGGTTTTGATGTTGGCGAGTTCATCGCCGAACTGCCGCATCCCCATCAACCCTTCACGGAAAGCGAATGCGCCGCCGACAAGGGCAAGCGCCTTTTTGAAAATGCCGCCGATATTGTCGGCAGATCCGGCCGCATCGGATTCCATTTTCTTGAGCATCTTGCTGTATTTACTGTCGTCGATTTCGACTTTGTAACCCATTTTTCCAAGGTCGAGCATAAAAAAAGACTCCTGTTTTCAGAAGTCGGGGCAACGTCAATTGAGAAAGATTTGCATTCTGCTTTATTGAGTGGTATCTTAAAAATACACTGAGGAGGAGATTATGCGGGTATTTCTTATTGTGATTGTTATGGCGATTTGTACCATTGTCGCCAGCGGCGAAGATGCGCAAAAGAAGAACATTGTGCCGATCAAAGATAATCTAAATGGTATCTGGGGAGTTGCTTTTGGCTACCCGTTATCTTCGACCAATTCCGCATACAAAGATGTTCAACAAAGCCGCAAAAACTCTACCTCGGGTAAGGCGGATGGGAATTATTACTTTGAACCTCGGAATGCTTTTTCCATAATAGAACGCACTAAAAGACGACAGATTGGGGTGTATTATTTAAGCATCACCGGGCAGAGGGATATAGCCTACGGAGCATATGTGGAAATATCAGATTCGGAGGCCGATGAAGAACAACGCGAATCCATCGTTACCGCGTTCAAGAAAAAGTACGGAATGTTTGAATTGGCACCTGAGGATTCTTACAGTTCCAACAAATATGTAATTCTGCAAAGCGAGAGCAATCCGTCGCGTTCTATCACAATAAGCAGTTCCAGCTCTCGGCTTGTCATTAAATATTATTGCGCCGACATTGAAGAGAAATACAAAAACGACTACCCCAAAGCACATGTTGTCGGATTATAATTTTGCCAGATAAGACAATAATCGAAGAATTGCGCAACCGAGGGAAAAAATGAAAACCACGAGCATTCTTATTGCACTATTGACTATCTGTCTTCTCAACGGAGCGGAGCCGGAAAAAATCACCCCGTTTTATTGCGTGGATGGCGATACTTTTCTCGCAGCTCCCGATTCGATCAATTACCGTTTATGGGGCGTGGATGCTCCCGAGCATGATCAGCCGTGGGGACATGTCGCCAAAGCGGTATTGGAACAGATGTTAATCAAAAAGCGCGTCACCATCGAGCATAAGGGCGAATCCTACAAACGCCCGGTCGTGCTGGTCACGTTCGGCAAGCGGGATGTCGGCCTGGAATTGCTTAAAATGGGGCTGGCATGGCACGACACCCGATTTGCGCCTCATCGGCAGGATTACGCCGCCGCGCAGGAAGACGCGAAGAAAGCCAAGCGCGGCCTCTGGATGGAAAAGAAACCAATTCCGCCGTGGGAACACCGGGCGAATCGCAAGTACGAAATCGAAGACCCGACCGATTAAACTTACTTGACCCGCATTCCCGCTTTCAGCGAATCAACGACGGTATACTCTCCGGCAAGGATCTGCGCCAACTGCGCGTCGAGTTCCGCTTCTTTCTCCGGGGAGAGCGTTTCGGTCTCCCGTTTCCGCGGTTTCCCCTCCGGAGGGAGAGAATATCCGCCCTGGAGCTTTTCCAAGTCGCGTACAATCGTTTTATCGGTGGCCAGCGCCGCTTGAATCGCCGGCAGGAATCCGGTCAGCGCCTCATCCGCCCGGATGCGCACGGATAGATCCTGCAGACGGAAAAACGCGGTCGGCGGCAGGGCGAGCAGGGTGTCCAGTGTGTAGCCGGGGAAGATGTTCAGCATCCGGGCGGCGAGCATTTCAAGGTCGGGGTCGGCTTCGGGCGCTTTGCCGGAAGTTGCCCTTTCCTCATCCAGCGATTCCCCGAAAAAGAGCTTGTCCGCCAGCGTGACGCAATCACCGTAATCCAGCCGCAGCAGATCCGCATTCAACTCCGGCGGCCAGACGGTGGCAATCAGCGCCCGCAACCGCCTCCGCCCTTCCACTTTCTTTTCCGGCGTGGGCTCTTCGACGACTCCCCGGACGATCCCCCGGTAATAGTCGTACCGCCGCACCGGGAGCATCGGAACAAAATAGACAGCCCCGGCACGGTCGATTACTTCAACCGTCACGGGGCCGAGTTTTGGGAATAGCGGTCTCAATTACACTCCGGCGGCAACCTGTTCGAGGAACGTGCCGTCCGCGCCCTGGTAGCAGGTGAATTCGAGTTCAATGCCGTGTTCCTCCACGCCGTCGATCGCGTAATCCCACGGCGAAATCGCCACCGCTTTCGGGAACTTGAACGAGCGCTTGGTGCCGACCACGGTCAGCTCCTTGCCGGTTCCCTCCGCGAGAAGGTTCTTGCCGAAATCCGCAGAGGTGAGTTTGCCGCCCGGAATCAGCACCGCGAGCGCCTTAGTGATCTCCTTGAATTTCGCCTTGACTTTGATGTTGTACCCGGTGATGAAGACCGCCACGGCGTTTTCGCCATTTTGATTGCACCTGGTTTCCCGGAAAACCGGCTCCACGCTGATCGTGGGCGCATCGTCGGTACCGCCGAGCTTTTCGGCTCCATACGCGATAACCGCGCTGCCAATCTCGAAATTGTCGGGGGTAACGTCCGTCATGAGGGAATTGATGGTAATCGTTTCAGGCATAAATAAATCTCCTTATTGCTGATTGCTGTCTTTCTTGAGGCTCGCCGTCAACCGGACGTCGAGCGTGATGGATACTCCGCAGACATCCTTCCCTTTATGGGTGGTGCTATAAACGCCGGGTTTGCTGGACTTGAGAATATAAAACGGCGCTTCGATGGCAGGGAATGCCTTGTCGAGCTTGCCGCAGAAATCCACCGCCGTGTCCCGTCCGGCGAAGCGTGCGAGGATCTGCACCTGAAAGCGCGGCATGCCGGGAGTGTTGCCCTTGGCGGTGTTCTCGATTATGACCGCGGCCGCGTCAAGTTTCGCGGCGGGGAGTTTGCCCCGGAAGATGGATTCATCCACAGCGAGGCCCAGAAGCCCCGCAATGTGTGCGGTCAACCTTTGTTCGATTTCCGTAACGCTCATGCTATACCTCCATGTTCTTTTTGATGATGAGCTGATATTTGTCCTTGCCGGCCTCGATACCGCGAACGATGTACCTGCGTCCGACTTCCTTGCCGATCCGCGCCGCCTTTCGCTGTGACTTCACCCCCGGCGTGTAATCGTCCTCATGCATGGCGACGGCGTAATCCGCCGCCGGGGCATTCAGCGGCACCCGGATCACGGCGACCAGCTTGCCGCCCTCTTCTCCAATGAGCTTTTCGATGGACTCAGCGAGCATTCCTTCGTCGATCGGAGCGCGATCGATTGATTCCTTGAGGGCGACATCCCCGATCTGGGAAACAGTGCGCTGAACCCGCCGCGCGTGATCTTCGAGGGCGCGGTTGATGTTCCGCTGAAAATCCTCGAAGCCCGTCACCTCCATGCCGCCGCGCGTCTTCATACCACCACCAGCTTCCAT
>JAVBSA010000455.1:0-9098 GCA_031556915.1 Victivallis sp. | reverse complement strand
AAGGCTGTTTTCGTCATCTTCGTCAACCGGGGGCACATGCTGCTCCGGAAGTTGGAATTTCACGATCTCCATATCTTTGATTTCAGCGGCGATCTTCTGGTAGATGTCGGGCGCAATGCGGCGGAGCTTGTCGAGGTAGTCCAGGGCAATTCGGGCGGATTCCCGCTTGTATTCGTCCCCGGCTTCAATCGTGGAGAGGTCGAGCAGCGCGGCAACCTGCGCGGAAAGCTCCTGTACCGAGAAATCCCGGTTATACGAGACCTTGGGAACGGTGACGGACTTATCCCACAGCGACATCAGGTTCCAGCACCGCTGTTCCGCCTGCTCGAACAGCCCGGCGCGGGCGGCAAGGAAGCGCTGCACCTGATTGGCGTCCCATGATTTCGATTCGGCGGTCTGCGCCTCGCGGCTTTCCGACTGCGCGGCCATGCCGACCACGTCGAACATCTCCTTTTTAAGGGCGGCGTTCTCCGCGCGGATGGTGGCGTTGGGAATCCCGTCCGGGTGAATATACCTGGTCAGCCCTTTTTCCGCTTCGGTTTCCCATAGCGCGGCGGCGCGGGCGAGGGCGTGACTGAGCTTTTCCGGATCCCCATGCTCTTCGTCCTCCGCCGCATGCTGCCCCTGGCTGTCGGCAAAGGTTTGCGAAACAACCAGAATGCCGAACATCTGCTTGATAATGTTCATCTGCGCTTCGGATTCGTTGTTCAGGATCGCGTCCGAAATGCGGACGATATCCTCAAACCAATGATTGGTGTGCAGTCCGGCCCGATGCGGCTCCTCCAGCTTCACCAGCGGCACTTCGCCGAGGTTGTGCGCCTTGCGGGCGACCTCTTTTAAGTCGCCGTTCTCCACTTTTTCGAACAGCACCCATTCCGTGCGCGTCCACAACCGGCGCTGCGTAACCGTCACCGGCTTTTCGTAGGGGCTGTCCTTCCGCTGGATGATTTCTTCGACGATCGCCCATTCCAATTTGCCGTCCGCGCCGTCGCACCAGTCCGGAACCCGGCCGGGCGGCAGGGCGCGGGTAAACGGATGGATTCGTTCGCGCTTTTTGGCTTCGAGGTCTTTTTCGCTATTGACCGCGGGATAATCGACCAGCAGCCAGGCGATGCCGAAAAGATTGAGGATGATCGCCGCATCCTGCATCACGGCGTCGGCGGTCATGCCGGAACGCGACCAGTCGCCGATGAGTTCGGTATCCGCCTCCGGGCGCACCGGTTCGACCGAAAAGATATAGGTGGTGATGAGTTCCGCCAGCCGTCGCGGATAGTTGAAGTAATACGCCCGCCGCAGCCGCTCGGCGAATTCGAGCTTGTTTTCCGCGACGTGGCGAATCAGCGCAATGGGGATGTAATCGTCGCCGCCCGCATAAGCCGCGGCGATCCGTTCCCACTTCCCGCGGCTCCGCCCGACGATATCATGTGCGCGGCTGAATAAGTATGCCAGATCCATAAAGCCCCTCTTGTTGGTTTACAAGAGAGGCTGAAAGCGTCAAGTTACGCTTCTATGATCCGCGACACCCCGCCGAACTTCCGGGCCATCTCGAAGGCTCCGCCGATCGCGTCAACGATATCGTCATGGGTTCCGGCGGGGAACTGCGCGAGCTGATCGAGAACGGCGGAGTTCCACCAGGCGCGGAGCATGTAGACATGCCCGGCTTCGAATATCGGCTCCATCTCGGCGGCTCGGATCACCTTATCATGCGAAACGGTGATTTTGTGAACCGACCGCCGCCCCTTCAGGATGCCTTTCAGGGTGGTGTAAGTGTCTTTGTACCCGGCGACCGATTCCACGCCGATGGGGACGCTGGCGCGGTCGCTGTTGGCGGTATCCTCGATCAGCTTATTCCGGGCCGGAGCCTCCGCCTGAACAAAACGCACGTCCGCGATATACAGATGCCACTGCCCTTTGATCTCCTGCGCGGCACAGAGTGCTCCGGCGGTATAGTCCGGGTCATCCGACTGCCGTTCTTTTTCGGTCGAGGCCAAGTCCCAGAATCGAAAGAAACGCAGATTCCCCGGCATTGCGTCGATGATCGTCACCCGGTCGGTTTTCAGCATATTCCCGCCGCGCGGCACCGGGTCGCACTGGAGCAGCGCCGCCGCCTGATAACTGCCGAGCGCCGCGAACTGCATCCGGTACCAGGAATCCGAGAAGCGTTCCGGGAACAGGAAACTTCCGTCCGGCTGCCGGGCCGGGAATCGCATGAACTCGAAAGCGGGGAAATCCGGGTCATGGTCTTTGTGCGACGGATTCAGCCGGTTTCGGATGCGCCCGATCAGGTCGTCAACGTGCCACGGCGTCGCGAGGATCACCACGATATGCACCGGGGCAAGGCGCGTCATCAGGTTGCCGGAAAAGTCCTCCCAGAGCGTTTTGCGGGTGGGTTCGGATTCCGCATCGGAGCGCCCTTTGAGATAGTCGTCGATGATCAGCAGGTGAGCGCCCTTGCCGGTGGCGCCGCCGCCGATGCCGATAGACTGGAATTTACCGGAATGGCCCTCGATTCCCCATGTCTTCACGCTGGCGGATTCCGAAGAGATTTCCAGCTTTTCCCGGCAGAACACTTCGCGGTACTCCCGGGAACGCATAACGCCGCGGGCGGCGCGGCTCATCTGGTCGGAAAGATCCTGGCCATAGGTGGCAAGCATGACTTCACAATCGGGGTTCTTGCCGAAGAACCAGGTCGGGAACTTGCGGCTGATGATCTCCGATTTGCCGTGTCGGAACGGCACGGTTACGATAAGGTAGGTGGAAACGCCGTTTTTGAAGTCCTCGACGGCCTTTGTGAGGCGATCGGTGATCTCGCGGGTATGTCTACCCACTTTCATCGGTTCGTCGCCCTGCCACGTGTACTGCATGAAGGAAAGCAAGTCTGTTCGCGATTCCAGTTTCAGGATCTGGCGCTCGACGGGGTTCACGGCTGATTCCCCTCGCGGAGTTCGCGGAACAGTTCCTTCCGTTCCTCCGGGGTCATGGCGTCATAGAGCGCGGCGAGCTGTTCATCGGCGACGTTCTCCCGGTTCTGCACGTCCTTGCCCCACTTCTCCGGCTGCCGGGATGCGAGCCATGCGCGAATTGCCCTGAAATCCGGCTTGACATGCTTCTTGGTGATGGTGGTGCGCTTGCTTTGCCCTCCAACTTTAGATGTAACCTCCTCTTTGACATCAAAAGTCTGTGCCGCGTTGGCGATGATGGACTCTTTGACCTCTTCAAAAGTGTAGCCGGTTGCGATTCTGTGGAACGCGTTTTCGACTTCGAGATCCGCGAACTCTTTATTCGGCAATAGGGACTTCAACAATTCCGGAAATTGCTTCTTGTAGGCATTCAGGCTGGTGACGGATACGCCGAGCTTTTCGCTGATAAACATGTCGGTTGCGCCGTTGCGACACCATGCCGCGATGACGTTGAGGTACGGTTCCACATGGGTATGATACTTGTTGTGTCGGCCGGCTTTGGACAATGTTTCCCCCGTGGAAATAGTGAATTACTCGTTTTTCGGGGAGCCGTCAACCTCAAACGGAAGCTCGAGTTGAACCGGAACGGGGATGGCGCGACAGACGCGGGAGGGGTTGCCGGGGGAGTGCGTCCGCAATGTCCGCCATTTGTTATATCCGGGCCGGTTGCGGAGGATGATTGCCAATTCCGGCATGTAGGAACATGCGAAGTCGATTTCCTTGTCGATAGCCTGCTTGGTGATTCCGAACTTGCGTCCGATTTCAGCAAGAGAGATGTCGGGATTCTCGATTTTCAGCCGGATGATGGTGCGGATGCGCTTGTCGTCGAGTTCCAGGATTCGGCGGATCAGCGCCATCCAATGACCGGAGCCGAAATTGTCGGCACTTTCAGCCTTGGCGGGGGCGACGATGCTTTCGATATTGGAGACCTTGTCATATCCCGCCCCGCCGGAGAGCGGGGGATCGCCGGCGTCTTTGCACCACGTCAGGTGTTCGCACGCCGCGCACTTGGGATTGCCTTCTTTGAAATTTCCGTAACAGTTCAAGCGATGCCCCCTTTCTCAATAAAACAATATAGCACAAAACTACCTTGTTATCAACTATTCAAGTGAAAAATGATTGTCAACACATAGCACATATTTTTTATAAATGAAAATCCCGGCACCTTTTGGAGATACCGGGATAGTGCGGATTAGATCGATTTCACATCTCACCGCTGTTGATGCTGAAAGGTAGCCGGGATATTAGCGCGTCCCGGCAAGCCGTCGATCCATCCGGCCCCAAATGCCGCGCCGCCTACAACGGGAGCGTCAACCGCCAAAAAAGTGTTCATATATGAACATTGGTTACTTGGCTGATTTTATACAAAGATAGACACTTAAGGTGGATAATCCCTCGTTGTCTTGAAATCTTATTCCATAGGCGTGAATATCCCCCCTCTCTTTTTTAATGTCATGTAGCGTTTCGCCGATAGTCAGCGCAGAGGCCCTGCAGGAGGAAGCCGGGTCGAAGGGTTGAATAGTGATTTCGTATAAAGACCAGCAAAAATCATTTCCTCTTTTCGCATTTACTGAATCTATTGTCACGCCTTCATATTGCTCGCATGTAACCGGCATTTTATTCAAGTTCATTACGTCATCTTTTGAGGTTTCTTGTACAAATGCGCAATTGAAATTCTCAGTTGGTGAACACCCAAAATACTCCAATGCCTGACCTTCAAACGACTCCTTGCAATCATGGCCATTCATAAACTTATTCATTTGCCATTCCTTTTGTTTTGGCTGGGGAATTCCAGCTTTCTATAATTTACAGGGAAGTATAAGCTAACGCAAATTTTAAGAATGAATCACGGCCACAAAAAAACTCCGATGTTTTACACCGGAGCCGGGAATGTCAACGGCCTATCGTTCTATTGTTCAATTTTCTTCATTTTTTGAGCATCCTTTCTTTGTATTGTGATCGATATGACCACAGCTTTCGCATTCGTAATCCGCATAAAAATCGCGGCGATATTGATTCAAGATACGTTTGATTTTCATTTGCCCTTCATCCTTTCAATGATCTTTATTCCAACATAGACCAGCCCCCACAGCGCCGATGCGATCACCAGCGCCGCGAGGTTGGCGATTTGTTCGAGGCGGTCACTCACTTTCTCTGAACTCCTCTGAAATTCATCTTGCTTTTACCTCAAAACTTCTTTTGAATTCCTCTGAACTCCTCTGAACTCCTCTGAAATTCACCCGACTTCCACCCAACTTTCACGCAGTTTTTCCTCGGGCTTCCACTCAACTTTCTGGTGATTGGGTGGTGATTCTCCTTTCGTTTATTTGCGCCTTCCGGCGCGGTTCTGGTTTCTGAAATCCCGTTTCCGGGTGACATAGTTTTGCGGAATCCGCGGCGAACTCTTCCACGGCGGCGAATATTGAGCTTGCGGCCAGTGGGCGAATTTCGGTCGCTCCTTCGGTTCGTCGTCCACCTGCCGGGCGGCTTCTTCCGCAAAAAGCTCCTCGACTTGCAGATACCTCAGCGACTCCCGCATAACAACTTCGGCGTAATTGGCTCGGGCGATTTCCCCAAGATGTTCCCGAACTCTTTTTTCGACGCACTTCTGAGCCTCGACAAACTCCCCTGAACTGAAAAGAATTACGATATGCATTTCATTTACCTCAAAACAGTTCATCTTCCGGCTCATACGGAAGCCCTAAAAACTCCATCACCTCCCGCAACCCGAGCTTGTAGATGCCATACCGCCACAATGCCGGATGGGTCTTTGCAAGGCGTTGAATCCGGTTCGGCGTGCCGTCCTGCGTGATCCCAAAGAGACAGAACACACAACCGGTACGCTTGCACCCGGTAGTGTAACGCCCCCCCCCTGAATCCGAGAACCTCGCCATAAACCGGCGCTATCGGAATTCGCTTCACGGCGATGTATTCCAGCACGTCTTGCTCGGTCCAAAAGCTCATGGGATTGCTGATCGGCGCTTTCTTGTCAAATGCATTACAGCCGCTCTTAATCCACTCTTTTTCCCGGAGCATTGATTCATCTGCCATTTGCGCGGTAATAGGGAATAGTCCAGTTTCTCTTGCATATTTTTTTGCAGGAGTTTTTTTCATTACCGAACAACAGGAATCACTAATCTTGAATGGCGCATTCAGCAAAAAAGCCCAATTGTCACGGCGGTATTTCCTGTGCCGCATTTCTCCGTTAGGCAAGGGGCAAATCCCTAAGGAGGCAAGGCAATAAACACCTCCCTTTCGACCGTATTGAACGTAATGACTTACCTCCTTGCTTACCACCGGATATCCGTATTTCTCGATCACTTGCTTGAAGGTGATCTTCGGGCGGACGGTATCGACATTTTCGAGCGTCTTCACAAACTGGACGATCTCGGGGTATTCCAGCCCGGTATTTACGAACATCGCCTTAATTTCCGGAAACAGCATCCGCGAAACATGAAGCAACACGGTCGAATCCTTGCCGCCGGAGAACGAAACGTATACTTTGCCGTTATAATGGCTGTACCATTCCGTAATCCGGGCGGCGGTGAAGCCGACCTTGCGCTCCAGTGGCAGGGCTTGCAGCTCCCGCAAGCGTTCTTTTGTATGTCCTGACATAACCCCCCTCCAATCATGCGCCGAGCGCTGCGAGCGTTAAGGCTTTGGCGAGCGCGGGCGGCACCGCGTTTCCGATCTGGCGTTTGATGTCCTCATCTTTCCCGGCGAACATATAATCATCCGGGAAGCTGGTTCCGCGGGAGAGCTCTTTTGCTTCGAGCATCCGGTACCGGATATCGACCATGTAACGCTCTCCGGCGGAATCCTCGACGACATACCCGGTCGCCAGTCCGAAACGGTCTTTGGTGGTGATGGTGTCGAGCGGGAGGTCAACCGGCTTCGCTCCGGCTCCGGTGCCGTAATATTTCGTGAGAAATGCCCCGATCAGCGCGTAACGGTTGGAGCAATCGATTACCGGAATCGGCTGGTCGATGGAGTGATTGCGGTTCACTCCGCCGTTGTACCGAGTGATGAACGGCTGAATCAACCCGAAGTGCGCCCCGCTTGCGGTGATCGTCGGGAGCGGCTTATCCACCCGGATAACCCCGGAATTGATCTGCCGATCGCCGGTGCCGCGAAGAACGACGATAAACGGCTCCGCCAGATCTCCCCAGAAACGCCGGATTCCGGCTTCAATCCTCCGCAGGGTATTCGGCCTCAGTGGAGTTTTACGGTTGAAAATCGACGTTCCGGTATTGTTCCAGTCGATAATCTCCCGCGCGGTTTTCCACGGCAAGCGCCCGGTCAGCTCCGGGGCGGCGGAATGCGTCGGCTCCGGCCAGACGATCTTTTCGCCGGAGCCCTTGCGTACCGCCTGGAGAATGAAGCGGGTCCGGCTGGTCGGCGCTCCATAATCGGCGGCGTTCAGCATTTCATATTCGACATTATAACCGGAACACCGTATCGATCGGAGCCAGTCGTTGAAAAACACGCTTTTCTTGCGCGGATCCGGTCGCCCGGCCCGATAGAGTTTGCCTTTGTAATGGATATCCTTATCCAGCAGCGGCCCCCAGGAGGTGATGCGCGGAACGTTCTCCACATACGCCCGCGCCATCCGGGTCAGGCGAAGATACGGAAGCAATGCTTCCGGCTGACAGCGGAGCTGTTCGCTGCAGGGCACGTCTCCGAGCGCATCCGAGTAATGGGTGCATGTCGGCGAAAACCAGCCAAGATAGATTTTCCGGGGATCCTGCTTGAAAATTTTGTCGGGCAGCACATCTTCGACCGCCGCGCAGCGCCGGGCGATTTCGGGATGGTTGAGTGCCTGCGTCTCAATGGCCAGATCCCAATGATTTACGACAAAGCCCTCGTAAAGAAGTCCGAGCTGCTGAAAAGCGTCGATGATTCCAGTGGTGGCGCCGCCGCCTCCGCAAAAAAGATCGACGAATCTGTAAATGTCCGGCTTGCTCATTTTGCCGACCTCCGACGCCCTTTGACCCGCATGGAGTGCCTGACGCGGAGATTCACACAGGATTTATATACTCCGGGGCGGGTAACCAGCCGAAGCATCGCTTCCAATCCTTCGAGGCTATAATCGAGGCCGCGATACTTCACCCTGCCGTTTATGATGATGGGTTCTTCCATGATTCTGTCCTTTCATGCGGGAGGGGATCGCCCCCTCCCGGTTTTGCGTTACTTGCCGGAGGTTTCCCGGGCGGCTTCTTCCCGTGCCTTAAGGAGCGCTTTCGACTCCTTCACCGCGTCACAGGCGGGTTTGTAGAATTTCTCCTGCCAGTCGATCCGCAGCGCGGTACAGATATCCACCGGATTCTTGTCGGAGATATCCTTGAGGAGCTTATTCAGTTCCTCCATAAGCTGTTCGCGGAATTTCCCCTTGAGGCTATCCCAGAGACATTTGCCGAGGTAATTGTCATCGTCGAGTACGAAAGGCATTTCATCCACCTGCTTAACCAAGGGTTCATAATGGCTGAACCGGCTGAAAGAGGGGGAATATCCTTCGACCAGGGCGATTCGCAAGAGCTGATCGTTTACGCCGTCCCCGAACGCCGCGACCAGATCCGCGAACGCGGTTTCTTTCTGGAGATATTCCCCGAGCTGGGTGACGGCTTCCCGTACCCGTTTGGCGTGAAGTTCGGCTTCCCGGTCGGCGAGCGTCTTTCCGGCGGGCGCGGTGGATTCCGCTTCGCCGGTGGCGGTGCCACCGTTTCCGGCCGCCGACTTCTGGGGCCAAGTATCAGCGGGAGATTCCTCGCCCTTGAGCTTGATCCGCAGATATCTGCCGGCACCCTCACCGGCAACGCAAAAAGCGTTCGGCTTCCCCTTGGCCTCGATGGTGTAATTCCATGACTTCAAGCTTTCCTGCCGATAAGGCGACTGTATGGTTTCCGGGCAATATTCGCCGGTTACGAAATAAATTTCGAGATTCCCGGAGATAATCCGCTCCGCTTCCTGATTGATAAAGCGGGCTACCTTCTGCCAGTAGCAATCGGAATCGAGGCACCGGGCGTTATTGCATCGAAATTCGGGGAACAACGAATCCGCGGTAGCCGTATTGTGAGGGCAAGTTTCGCACTCCGCCTTCTCATCATCGAGGAACGGGCGCTCCATCAGGTTGCAATAACC
>JAVBSA010000609.1:0-3270 GCA_031556915.1 Victivallis sp. | reverse complement strand
AAAAATCACCTGTTGAGGTAGAATGTTGAAAAATAATCCAATTAATATATATCGTTCAAAAGAAAGTTCCAGACTCTGCCGGAACTTTCCCGTGATTTTTTTCCGAACCTATTGGTTGGTGAAGATCTGGAATCCGGCGTAGGATTCCATGCCGTGTTCGCCGATATCCAGCCCGCGGAGCTCTTCTTCTTCGCTGACACGGAGGCCCATGACCGCCCTGACCGCCCAGAAGATTCCGAACGCTGCCGGGAATGCCAGCGCGCCCACCGCGATCACACCGGTCAGCTGCGTAAAGAAGTTGTAACCCCGGTCGGGAAAGGCGAACAGCCCCACCGAAAGCGTTCCCCAGATTCCGTTGACCAGGTGAACCGAGAGCGCGCCGACCGGGTCGTCGAGCTTGATTTTGTCGAAGAACAGAACCGAAGGAACCACAATCAAACCGCCGGTAAGGCCGATGAGGATCGCCGACAGCGGGCTCACGCAGTCGGCTCCGGCGGTGATCGCCACCAACCCGGCAAGGCAGCCGTTGAGCGTCATTGAAAGATCCGGCTTCTTCATCAGGATCTGGCTGCAGAGCATCGCCCCCACCACGCCCGCTGAAGCGCCGAACATGGTGTTGCAGAGTACAAAGGAGATTTTTGTCGGTTCCGCCGACAGGATCGAGCCGCCGTTGAAACCGAACCAGCCCAGCCACAAACAGAAGACGCCGATGGCGGCGAGCGGCATGTTATGCCCCATGATCGGAATCGTCCGTCCGCCCACGTACTTGCCGATGCGGGGACCGACCAGGATTACGCCCGCCAACGCACCCCAGCCGCCGACGCTGTGGACAAAGGCGGAACCGGCGAAATCATGGAAATTGAGATCGGCCAGCCAGCCGCCGCCCCAGCCCCAGGAGCCGATCACCGGGTAAATCAGCGTCACATAAAATACCGTGAACAGGAGATAGCTGTTGATTTTGACCCGTTCCGCAACCGCCCCCGAGACGATGGTCGCGGCGGTTGCGGCGAACATTCCCTGAAAGAAGAAGTCGGTCCAGTAAGTGAAGTGACCGTTGTAGGCCATTGCTTCGGCCAGAGGCGCGGCCGGATCCGCGCCCATTCCGAACCCGGCGAAGCCGAGTATTCTGCCGAACTGCCACGCATCCCCGGGATACATGAGCGAAAACCCCATGATCGCGTAAGTGAGGAAGCCGATGGCGGGAACCATCGTGTTCTTGAACAGGATGTTGGTGCAGTTTTTGGCGCGGCACAGGCCGGATTCCAGCGTGGCGAACCCGAGATGCATCAGAAAAACCAGCATCCCGCCGATCAGCACCCAGATGTTGTCCAGGTAAAAAATCGCCTGCTCCGCGGTGACCGGTACGGCCGTCGCAAGGAAGAAATCAAGTCCGTTCATCATGATATGCCTCCTTTCTTCTACCCGATCGCTTCCGGGCCGGATTCGCCGGTGCGGATCCGGATGCAGTCCGCCATGGGCAGGATGAAGATCTTGCCGTCGCCGATCTTGCCGGTTTTGGCCCCGGCGACAATGCCGTCCAGAACCGGCTGAACGAATTCGTCGTTCACTGCGATCGCCAGGCGAATCTTCTTGAGCAAGTTCACTTCTGTAATCGCGCCGCGGTAGGCTTCGATGTACCCTTTCTGCTGGCCGCATCCGAGCGCGTTGCTGACGGACATTTTGAAGACGTTGCGCCGGTAAAGCTCCTGCTTGACCGCGTTCAACCTCTCCGGTTTGATGTAAGCGATGATCAGTTTCATAACACACCTCCTGTGGTTGTTGCCGGGATTAAAGCAAAAGGCGTGCCATGTGATATCGTCCCCCTGAAAACACAATGGACCGATGGACATTTTTGTAAAAACAGGTGAAAAAGCAGGTAAAAACGTAACACTTGAAAAGAAACGTTCGGCGGGATATTTTATGAAATGAACAATAACAACGATCTGCCGTTGGGTGTCTATACCCGTTACGACCGGCTCGGCGCTTCAAGCCGCTGCCGCTATTTCGACTATAAAGATGCATTCGAAGCGGCGGGATTCCAGGCGGAATTCCACCCCTTTTTCGGGAACGCTTACCTGGAACGATTCTACCGGACAGGCCGCAAATCGCATCTCGCCGCCGCCAAAGCGATGGCAAAACGATTTTACGCTCTTCTCCGCCTCCCGGAACGGTTGCTGATCGAATATGAACTGCTGCCGGAGCTCGCGTATCGATGGGAGAAACATTTTTTGCGCGGCAAACATTATGTTCTCAATTTCGACGACAATGTGTGGGAAAAATATACGTGCCGCCCCGCGCTCTCCGGCAAATACGATTCCTTGATCCGGGGAGCCGCCGGCGTCGTGGCCGCCAACGATTTCCTGATGGAGCGGATCGCCCCCCTGAATCCCAATGCCGTAAAAATTCCCACCGCCGTGAATCTCGACTCCTATCCGGTGAACATGGAAAAATTCTCCCGCTTCACCGTCGCATGGATCGGAACCCCCGTCACCTACGCCTATCTCGAGCTCCACGCCGCGACTCTCCGCGCCATGGCGCAGGCAGTCGATTTCGAACTCCTGGTGATCGCCCGGAAAGACCTCGCCCGCCGCTCCATCGAGGGAGTCAGGACACGCTTCGAAGAATGGTCGCCCCAGGCTGAAGGAGAATTGCTCGCCCGGTCACACGTCGGAATCATGCCGCTCCCCGCCAACGATCCCTTCGCCGCCGGGAAATCGGCCTTTAAGCTGATCCAGTACCTGGCGGCGGGGCTCCCCGCCATCGCAAGCCCCATCGGCGAAAACCGCGGCGTCCTCCGCAGCGGGGAAACCGGCCTCTTCGCCACGACTCCGAAAGAATGGGCCGACGCCCTGCTTCACCTGACCGAAGACAACCACCGTCAGCAGTTGAGCGAAAACGCCCGTCTTCTCGCCTACGAATACTCTACGCAAAAATACGCCCCCATCTACACCGGCTTCCTGAAATCGGTGCTGTGACAGGAGAGCGGGCCGGACAAGTCGGACCAATACTCTTCATTTAAAGGACCACGAAACACACGAAAAACACGAAAGTTTTTTTCTTCTGAATTTTTTCGTGTTTTTCGTGTGTTTCGTGGTCAAAAAAATGGCATTTCCCGTTAAGTGAAGAGCATTGGACAAGTCGGACAAGTCGGACCAGTCGGACAAGTCGGACCCTTGCATACCAAGCCACTCTTGAACGCCACTGTCTTTGCTCGCAGGTGGGAGTACGACGCGAAGCGGCGCACGGACTGCCGGAGAGCGGGGCCCCCGG
>JAVBSA010000357.1:0-6766 GCA_031556915.1 Victivallis sp. | reverse complement strand
TGCCGGTCGTGGAGCAGCACCAGGCGCGTCGGGCTCGCAATCCGGCCGATCTTCACGCCGTAGCCGAACCGGGGATACTCGCGCAGCAGAATCTTTTTGAAGCGGTAACTCGAACCGTCATTGTTGACGAAATCGTCGAAGTTCCTGGGCCGGTTCACGGTAGGGGTGCCCGGTTCCACTTTGTCTCCGGGACAGAAGAGCACCCCGACCGACTGGTAATACGGCCAGTAATAAGCCGGCCACCCGGGCCCGGACGCGCACTTCACGTAAAGGGTGTCGCCGGCCGTCGTCTGCCCGGCGATGGGAGCGGGGAGAAAGTCGCCGTTGTCCCCCGCATAAAGCACGGCGGAGGTGCCGAGCTGCTTCAAGTTGCCGAGACAATTGCTCTTCCGGGCAGAGCCGCGCGCCCGGTTGAGGGCGGGCAGCAGCATGGAAGCGAGAATCGCGATGATGGCGATCACAACCAGGAGTTCGATCAGTGTAAAACTGCGGTGTTTTTTCATGGTTCCAACTTTCTGTATTTAATCCCGATAATCGGCGGCGGCGTTGCCTTTGCGGTACAGCTCGATTTCGACGCTGACATTGTCCAGCCAGACCTTTCCGGTGGACTGCCCCAGGTAGAATTCCAGCGTAATCTGCCGGGTGTCCCGGTGGAAGCGGTCGTATTTTCCGATCCAGGTCTTATTGGCCCAGTCGAAGGTGCCCTGATCCCAATTGCCGCCGCCGTAGGAGACGCGCTTCATTGTTTCATCGCGGAAGGCGAGCGTCAGGCCGCAGCCGGTTCCCAGCACCGCCTCCCCTTTCTGGTCGTAATTGATCTTGAATACGACATACTCGCCGGCGGCCGGAACCGGAATCTCCTCCATCGGCAGTTTGAGCAGAATTCCGTACCATTTGGTCAAAGTTCCGCTCGACAGCCGCACCGAGGCGGCGCCGGAGGTTTTGACGGCGAAATCGCTTTCCACCCGGAACCCGCCGGGGAGTTCCCCCGCCCCTTTCATCTCGTCGGCCACGATTCCCCAGCCGGGCAAGCGCCCCTCTTTCACCGGGTCATCGAAACCGGGATTGGCCAGAGTGAGTTTCCGCTTCAACACCAGCCGGGGTTCGGGGTGCTTCAGCTCGCCGGGATTCTCACGGAGCGGCCCGATCACGAAAAGGGGTTCATTCGCTTTCATGGTGATTTTCGCCTTGCCCTCCGCGACCGGCAGCGCGCGTTCGTTCCCCATCACATCGACCAGCTTCAGCTGCGGTTCGGCGGAACGCAGCACCACCTCCGATTCGGCGGCGTCGTTCAGCAGGAGGATGTTGACCTCCGTTCCGCCGTTCCGGCAGAGATATCCTTGCACCCACCCCTGCTTCGCGTCGGCGGTGACATTCAGTTCCTTCTCCCAGGTTCCGGCGGCGGTGAGGCGGATCAACGTGGCGTAGGCGACCAGTTCTGGCCGGATGGTGTAATCGCTCTCCATCATCTCGGAGATCCAGCCGTGGCGCACCTCGGGAATCCGGCGGAGAAGGAATTTGCACAGGAGTTCCGCCCCCTGGTTCAACTGCCGGGTGAATTGCGAATAGGTCAGCTTGATCAATTCGCGCAGCTGTTCATCCGTCGGCTCGTGAATATCGGTCTTGACCAGGCCGCCGATCTCCGTCATCAGGATGGGAAGCTCCCGGTTGTAGCGGCGCATCACCCGCTTCACCTCGCCAAGGTCCGCATTGTAATGGGTGCAGAAAACGTCGGCGTGCCCGATGGCCGGCGAGTTCCAGAAGCGCTCCATCCAGGGCTGGAACGTATGCCCGAGCGGCATGGCGCCGGTGGTTCCGGGCCCGACTTTCGCCTCCGGGTCCCCGGCGTGGAGCGCGGAGCTGGTCCGGACGAAATAATCGATGTAATCCTGCAGGACCGCCTGCTGGTCGCCGGCCACGGTGTTTTTGAGCCGCCCCTGCCAGAAGTAGGAGGAATCCACCTCGTTCCCGATTTCATATGCGGCGATCTGTCCTTTGTAGCGTGCGGCCATCTGCCGGTAGAAATCGCGGTGAAGTCCGTAATATTCCTCCTTCGGCATGAAATTGCCGCGAATCTTGAAATCGGTGTCACGCGCCTCGGAGGCCCAGATCGGCGTATGCCAGCCAGTGGTGGCCACCGGCCGGATTCCGTAGCGGCGATAGATCGCCATCTCGGCGTCCGGCTCGCTCCAGTCGATCGGCTTGTCGGGGCCGGCCTGGCAATTGATCCAGTTGAAGCGGTGCGTGCGGACGAAGCGGATGCCGAGACGCTGCATGAATTTCGCATCCATCTCTTTTTCTTCCGCCGGATAATGATAATGGGTGTTGACCATGGCGCCGAAGGGATTCTTTGCCGCCAGCTTCACCTCTTCCGGAACTTCCGGGATGACGGCGAAGGTGCGGCGGCGCCGGAACACCACCTTGCCGGAGGCGTCGACCTCTTCCAGATCCGCCTCGTAATATCCGTTGGGCTGCGGCGGCAGCGCAATCGTTCCGCCGGAGGCCGCCTCCCCCTTCCGCACCTCGTTCCCGTAGAAATCGCGGATCAGGTAACGGACCCGGTTGCGGGAGTCGAGCAGGTTTTCAACCCGCCCCTTCACCGGTTCTTTGGGCGCATAGACGGCCAATTCGTTGCTCCAGGCAAGGTCGGCCCCGGCGTCGCGGAGCCGGACAAAGCCGAACTCCGCCCTGCCCCGGCCGCTGGCGTTGAAATAGAGCTGGACTTCCAGGACTCCGGGGGGCAACTCGAAACGGAGAAGCTGCCGCTCCGGAGCGGCGGGGGCCTTTTTCCAGACGCCGCCGAAGTTCTTCCACTCCTCTTTGCCGGAGTCGTTTTTGAAGCGGTAGGAGACCACGCCGCGAAACGATGCGCCGGAGCCGGAGGCGACGTCGTATTCCAGCACGTAACTGCCGGGCGACGGCAGCGGCGTTTTGCCGTGAATCAGGAACACCTCGTAATTCCCGTCGCAGGGATCCAGGGCGAAGGAACCGGGAGCCGTCGCGGCGAACGCCGGGCGATCGGCCGGGCGGGCGGGATTCTCCGCTTTCAGCCTGGTGTCGCGGAGCGTCCACCCGGCAGGAACGCCCCGGTCGTCCTGCCGGGTGAATTTCGGATTTCTCAGATACTCCGCCGCCCCGAGCGGACGCAGCGTTGCGGCCGCAACCGCGGCCAACCATGCGATGTTTCTCATTGCCACCTCTTTATGATTGAAGAACGTTCCAGGATAAACGGCGTCATTTCCCGCTGGATCAAACTGCTGCGGTCACGGTGAAGCTGTTCGGCCGAATCGAAAACCTGATTGGCGTAATCGGCAAAATCAAGGGAAACCGTAGTCAGGGAAGGCGTGTAGAGGGCGGATTGCCGAATCCCGTCCGCCCCGATGATCCCGATCTCTTCCGGAACGCGGATCCCGTTCTGTTGAAACACTTTGATGATGCCGAGGCAACTCGGGTCGCTCAGGGCGTAGAGGGCGGTGAAGTCCGGCTTTCCCCGGCGCAGCATGCGGTCCATCGCATCGAAACACTTCTGGGCGGGGTCGTCGCCGGCCCGGATTTCGGGGTCGATGACGGTCAGTCGGCAATCGTGGCTCTCCGCCCAGAACCGGAAGCCTTCCAGCCGTTGGCGTATGATTTCAAATTCCCTGCTCTCGGAGACGACCACGCCGATCTTCCGGTGGCCGCAGTCGAGAAGATATTTGGCGGCGAGCATTCCGTTCTTCATCGGGTCGGAACCGATGTAGTTGAGCCCGGTGCCGCAGTAGGTCCGGCCGATCAGCAGCATCGGCGTCGGCGAGTTGGCGATCAAATTGAGATCGCCGGCGGAAAGCTGCCGGTTCCCGAGCAAGACAACCGCGTGGTACTCCCGAATCGGCAGCTCGTGGTAAATGTTGTGGCCGGAAAGCGAAAAATAGACCCGGTCGATCTCGAACTCCCGCTTTCTCCCCTCCTTGATCAGCCGCGCTTCGAATTCGGAATACTGCTGCGCCGGCCAGTCCGGAGTCGCCAGCGCCAGCCGGAAGGGGCCGCTGCGGACCCCGCCGGAACGGAAGACCCCCTTCCCCGGCCGCCGCACGATCCTGCCGTATTTTTCCAGCTTATCCAGCGCCTGTACGACCACCTGCTGACAGACCGAATGACGGTACATCAACTGCCGTACCGAGGGCAGCTGTTCCCCCGGAGCGATGGTTTCAACCGTCCGCGCCAGGTTCTCATAAAGAATATCCGCTTTGTTCCGCATAGTGTTCCCCTTTTGCAGCTATATTATGCCGTATCGATACGCATTGTGCCAATACCATATCCGGAAAAAGTGCAAAAAAAAGCAGGGCGGTGTAAGCCACCCCGCATATCGGGAACCGATTCCGGTCAGCGTGCGTAATAAATACGCACGTTCCGGATCCAATAGGTTATGTCGTCGATGTGAGAATTGAGGCCGATCCGCAGCTGTTCGACCTGAGCGGGATCGAGGTTGGGCGGAATCTGGACGAAACGCTCCTGCCAGGTTTCCCCCGGAGCCGTGACCGGCAGGTTGACCGATTTGCCGCCTTCGTTCTGCTTGCCGAGTACCGCCATGATCAGCATCTGCTTGACTCCGGAAGCCTTCGACACTTTCACTTCGAATCCGATGCCGAGCGCCCCTTTGAGGGATTCCTGCGGGAGCTGAAGGATGTATTCCGGGTAGACCCAGCGATCGACGTTGGAGGGGAATTTCGTCGAAAACGAAATCGCGCTTTCGGCGGCGTCATAGGTGATCTCCATCTTGCCGGCTGCGTTTTTCCGCCAGTTGGCGGGATCGAGCAGCTGCGGCATCGGCACCTGGCGCCCCGCGTCGGCCAGCTCTTTCACATTCTGCACCGGGGCGTGGAGCGGAGTCGCTTTGCGGCCGTTGAATACGCCTTCGATATGCAAGGCCCCTTTGAATTCCCTGTCGAAATCGGGGGTGAAAGTCAATTCCAGCTCCACCTTGCCGAAAGCGGGGAGCTCCACCTTGCCGGGGAGACCGGTCACTTTGCCGCCGGTCACGGTCACGGTTCCCTCTTTCGCCTTGTCCGAAAGGTTCCAGACCTGAAGCTTGAACCGGGCGTTTTCCTTCTTCACATCCACGCAATCCTTGCCGGCGAGAAGAACGAAATCCTCCGAAAGCCCGGTGCGGAAAATGACCGTTTTATCGGATGCGTCTTCCCTGGCGCCGCGCGTCGGCGGAGCTTTGAAGGGAACGCTGACCTTGACTCCCGTAACCTTGTCGAGGAAGGCGGGGAAACGGGTGGCCTTCCCGGTCGCGCCGTCGGTCTTGAACGGGGTGCCGAAGAGATCGGTTCCGTCGAATACGCCTTTCAACGGGAAACTCCGCTCCAGATGATCTCTGGTCGAGAGATCCGGGCGCTGCCCGTCGGTATCGAGTTCGGAGAGACTCCAATAGACCAGCGTTTTCGAACCGTCTTTCCGGCGGTAGAGATAGCCCTTGATCCCCTTCCCCAGCGCGGCTTCTCCCTCAAGGACGGCGTTGCCGCATTTTTCGATCAGGGTGGCGAAACCGGCATAACCGGGCTTGACGGTGAAATCGCGGCGCATCAGCCCCCAGTCTTTATTGCCGCCGCCTTCGCTGTAGGGGGGCAGCACAAAGAAGAAGTCGCGGTCGACGCCGAGCGATTGCATGGCGATCATCATTTTGGGGATGTATTCGGCGATCAGGAGCTCCTGGTCGCAATCGTGCGCCTTGATTCCGGGCATATAGCTTTCGAGCCGCCCGGAGCCCTCGGCGAGCGAACCGTTTTCAGTGAACCAGACGGGCCGGTCGGCGATATTGTTCCGCGCCATGTATTCGCGGATATTTTTGAGGATATCGGGGAAGTCTTTGATCGCGCGGTAGGCGTGAACGTTGAAAATATCGAAATAGTCCCCTGCCCCGCTCTGCATCACCACATCGGCGTAGGCGGACAACGGCGTATTGGCGTAGCCGCCGATCGCCACCGGGAGTCTCGGGTCGGCCGCCTTGAAGCCGAGATAGGAAGCCTTCAGCGCCGCGGCGTAATCCCAGGCGGGTTCCGAAGAGAAACCGATATCCTGTTCGTTCCAGAACTCCCAGGCGGTCATCTCACCCCGGAAGGTTTCGGCGGCCTTTTTGGCAAATTTGTAAGCACCCACGAGATCGGCGGGCAGCTTGCCGTCTTTTTCTTTCGCCCAGGCGGGAGCGTTGTGGTACATGCCGGAGATCACGACGCCGCGTTCCGCCAGCAGATCGGCGTTCACCTTATACTGTTTCCAATCGAATTTGCCGGGCTGGGGCTCCACCTCGCTCCAGCTCAGGCGTTCGCGCACCATGCCGACGCCGAGCCGCCGGGCGACTTCCGAAACCGTCTCAAAACCGTTTTGGGGATGGCGGGTATTGTTTGCGTCGGGCCGCGCCAGCCAGCTCTGGGCGGAGTCGATGGCGAAAAACATGTTGCGGTCGGGCCCGTGTTTGGCGGGGCCGGAGACGACGACGAAACTGCGGAATCCCTTGAAATCCGCTTCCGCCGAAGAAAGTTCCAACTTGTAATATCCGTTCGGCAAAGGTTCCAGGACCAGGCCGTTTGCCGGGAAGCTCCCTTTGCGGATCTCCTCGCCCTTCCAGTTGCGCAACGTCCAGTCGGCGGGTACCGCCGCATAGGGCTTCAGGTTGAACTTCAACGTTTCCCCCCGCAGGAAAACGGAGCCGGGCGCGGCGACGGAAATCGCCTCCGCCGTGTCGAACGGGGCTGCCGGTTTCCGGGCGGTCAGAAATTCCAGG
>JAVBSA010000321.1:0-5295 GCA_031556915.1 Victivallis sp. | reverse complement strand
ACTGGAATTTCTGGTCGAGGGGGTGAAATTCCTCCGGCTTCCATTCGGCGAGGTCGCCGTCGATTGCGGCGGCGCCGTACCGCGCGGTCAGTTCGGGATTTCCGGTTTCCGCTTTCCGCTCGTCCATCGGATCCCACATCGGGTAATCGCCCGATTTCGCGGCGTCGCGGATGGATTTCCACGGGAAAATTCCCTCCGTTTTGACCCGGACAACATAGGGGAGCGTGCGCCGGAAATCATCCAGCACCGAATCAAACGTGAATTCATACTCCACCCCCGGCACGGCGTCGGCCGGCGCGGTCAGCCGGAACGCTCCGGTCGCGGTCGTGCCGGCGGCGACGGAACAGGGGGCGGGCACTTCGATCTGCCACCCCGGATTGGTTGTGAGTACCCGCCCGGCGGATGTGACGTTGCGCTGCGAACCGTTGTAAAGCGCCAGCGGAACGGACACGCTTTCGCCGGGCTTCACGGTAAAGCGGAACATGGGCAGATGGAATTGGCGCTTGTCCATCGGGGAGGCGATGACCGCGTCGTCATAGAGTTGAAGCTCCGGCGGATTCTCGATGTAGAAGAGCCCGCCGCCGAGGATGAGCCCTTCTTCGACGGAAACAGCTTCGCCGCGCCAGTCGAACACTTTGCTTTCGGGGGGCAAAGTGAAATCCGCCGGCACTCCTTCTTTGAGCGCCCAGGCAACCAGCAGCGTCGAGCCGTCGGGGCGTTTGAAGGTGTGGCGCTGAATGAGTTCGGTTGCCGGCGTCCGGCTGACCGGAGCCGCGTTTTTAAGCCGTTTCGTGCATTCGGCCAGGGCGTGGTAGGCGGGGCGGGGGCGATACTTCGCGTCGATGAGCCAGAAGGTTTCGGGGTCGTCGCGGCCGAAGAAGTCGTACCAGTAAATCCGTTCGATGCCGAAGGAGCTGCCGAGGACGAAGAGCCGGGGCAGGAACTGTTCCTGGTGAAGCAGCGAGAAACCGGCCACGCCGGTAAGATCCCCGGTGAGTTGGTTGAGATCGCTGTCGTGATCGACGTGAAAACCGATTTCGGTCAGCCAGGTTTCCCGGTTTCCGCCGGCGGTTTTCCGGCTGGCGATGCTTTTGGCGATTCCCGCTTCGGGGATGCCGCAGTAGGGGTGAAGGGCGAGCGCGTCGAGATTGACGAGGCCGCCGGCTTTGGTGAATTCCCTGACATAATTCTCCAGCCCCTCGGCAATGCCGAGGCTGGATTTGCCGGCATCGGCATCACCTTGGAGAGTGCCGAGCGCCATGGCGCGGTTGATTGCGGCCATGGCGGCGGCTTCGCCGAACCCGGCCCAGCCGGAGTTGGTCTCGTTCCCGTAATTGTAGTCGGCCCGGCCTTTCAGCTCGCGGGCGACTTTTTCCGCCCAGTCGTGGGCCATTTTGAGCTTATCCGAACTCGAGTAGAAGCTGTTCGGGAAATAACCGAGCAGAACGAGGGAACGCATTCCGAAGGCTTCCTGCCCGAGCATCGTCTCCTTCAGCGCGGTAAAATCGTTCATCTCTTTGGGATCGCGGAAGGAGAAGTCGGTGCGGATCTGGGTGATTCCGGCCTCGGCAAGCAGCTTCAGCAGCTCCCTTTCCACCTCGGCTTCTTCGCGGCCTTGGTGGACTTTCTGGCCTACCTGTTTCCCGCCCGACGCCGTAACCGGCTCGGCCTCGCCGAACAGGCCGGAGACGACGGTCTTGCCGCGCCTGCCGGTGATTTCCGTGCGGCAGAGCATCACTTCGCCGGTGATCCGGCTTATTTTATCCGCGAAAAGATTGGTTTCGGCGGTGCTTTTCGGTTCCGCTTTCAACGTTGTCTCGTGGTTGAACACGATTTTGCCCGCGCGGTCGGCGAGGGTGGTTTTGACGGTAAATTCGAAGGGGGCCTCCGTCGGATTCTCCACCCGGAGGCGGGGGAGGAGGGTGAAATCATCCGCGTGCCGGACGAACCGGAATTTCACTTTGCCGATTTCGGAGGGCGTCCGTTTGGCCCACGCCTGGGAGGCGAAGGCGGTGACAAGCAGCAGGGCGAGCAGAATTCTCATAGATTGTTACCTTTGGATGATATATTGCACCAGCATGGTGAGCTGGAGCTCGATGCGATTGCCTTCAAGTTTTTTCGGCATTTTCAATTCGGCTCCCTGCCAGTCGAGCAATTGGGCTTTTTCATAGGCAAAGGGGAGCTGGAACTCCACGAAGTATTTGTTGTTCGACAGTTCCGCGCTCCAGAGAGCGATGAAACGGCTGTCGGCATTCCCATAAATATAGAGCTTGCAGAGCCCTTTTGCAAGTGCGTCTTTGTCGCCGCCCCGGACTTTATCGGCTGTAATCGCCTTCTGGAACGGGCGGTTGCGGAGCAAGGAGGCCGCCACCGCCGCCGCCTGATACGAGGGCTTGGGGGAGTAATCACGCCGGAGCAGCCCGAAGTTGTGCTCCGGGTTGAGCGGATCGTCGCCATCGTTCTGAAAGTCGTACCAGAAGAGCACTTGGTTGCCGAACGCGCGGTTCAGGAGAAACGTGCGGGCGACATAAGCCGCCTGGGCGGCCTGGGTGACCGGAACGGGGCGGAGAGACTCCGACTCCACCGGCCAGCCGAGTTCGGTGATGTAGAAGGCGAGTTTTGAGCCGTCCTTTTTGGGATTCCGTTCCTGGAGCGTGCGCAGATACCGGGTGAACTCCGGGATGCTGACGGCCGGAATCGGCCCGCCGCTGCTTTTGTAACCGAAATCGGGGTCGTGCGGAGTCATGTAGGGGTGGATCGAAAATCCGTCCTGGAACTCCACCCCGCCCGCCTTGACGATCGGGACGATCATTCCGCCGCCGGGCCCGCCGCCCGCGCCGCCCCCGCCGCAGGAGATGAAGGTCGCTTTGGGGTTCGCCGCCTTGACTTTGGGGTAAACGGTTTGCAGCATCGGCAGGTAGTCGTTGACCGGGTGGGCCGAATTGGGCTCGTTCCAGAGCTCCCATTCGGTCACCCTGTCGCCGCATTCGCGGACGGCCCAGGCGACGGCATTGCCGTATGCTTCATACATTTCGGGCGTGGTCGGAAACGCTTTTTTGAAATGCTTCCCATAAACCGGGTTGTTGTACCCGGTGACGATCAGGGGTTTCAGGCCGAACCGGGGAACCGTGTCGATGAGTTGCACGAAGGGTTCGGGCAGTTGGTATTCGCCCGCTTTGCGTTCGATCGCCGGCCAGGAGAGGTCTTCGCGGATGCGGCTGAACCCGGCGAGCCGGATGAGTTCCAGCGTCGTCTCCAGCCCGGCTTTGTGCTTCTTCTGCATAAAGTGGACGCAGACGCCCATTTCCGCCGGGCGGGGGTAGGCCGCCGCCGGAACGACCGCGAAATTACTTTCAAGCCGGGCGAGCGTCTCCTCCCCCTTCCGGGCAAGGATGACGAGGTCGTAATAGCCGGTACGGACACTTTGAAACGTCAGTTTGCTTTCGGCCGCCGCCTCAGTCCGGGCGCGGTATTTGACCTCCCGGCCGGCGTAATGGCGGAGTTCGGCCGTCAGGCTGACGCCTTCGAGCTCGCCGGAGCACTCCACGGTCACGGTTTGGGCTGAAATGCCCTGTGCGATCAGCTGCGGCGAATTCTCCGGCAGTTTCAGTTCGACGGCGAAGGCACTGGCGAGGAGCATGGTTCCAGCAGCAATGATTGTATGTTTCAGCATTATCTTCCAATCAATTCGGGTAAGTGGGCATGTTCAACTGGTCGCGTTTGCCGTCGAAGTCGATATGGGATATTTTGAGTTCGGCGAGTTCGCTACAACCGGTGGCCGCGACATGGCCGTCGAGCCAGGCGATATTGGCCTTGTTGTTGTGGCGGAGAAAGATTCCGCCTTCGATTCCGCTGCTGGCTACGCTGCTGTAACGGATGAGGGGTAAATTGTATTCCAGCATATCCGCGGTGAGCGCTCCTTCGATTTTGGCGGAGTCGGCCAGGTGGACGTAGCGGCTGGGATTTTTGATGCCGCTGATGCGGGAGTAATAGACGTTGCCGGTCGCGGGCGTCCAGAAATTCTGCCCGACCCGGTAGTTTTTGTCATAGATTGCCATATACAACCCGTATCCTTTGTAATAATTGCCGTTTCCGGTGATTCCCGAGTCGGCGAGCAGCGCCTGCGTGGTTGCGGGGCAGAGGATCTGATATTTGGTTTTGGCTCCGAGCTTCAAGTAGTTGGCGCAGGGAACCAGCGTCGTGGCCGCTCCGCTCAGGAGCTGGGGCCAGCGGTCCACGCCGGTGGTGCTGATGGGAACCCAACCCGTATAATCGTCGGCGTAGAAGAGAAACGCCGAAAGGTGATTCTTCTGCTGGTTGATGCACTGCGTCGCCTTGGCCCGGTTGCGCGCCTGGTTGAGCGCGGGCAGCAGCATCGAGGCCAGGATCGCGATAATCGCGATCACGACCAGAAGTTCAATCAGTGTAAAACTCGACTTTTTCATTTTCTCTCCTTATGGCTTACAGGGAAACGGGTTGAGGTATCATGAAAGGACTTACGCTTCGGCGCTCGACCAGCCGGGGTGTGACTTCCACCTGGGAGACGGTGTTTTTGCCCCGAAGCAGGTCGGCGGCCATCTGCATGACCGTGCCGATGACCTTGTCGCGCGGGGTGTCGACGGTGCTCAGCCGTTCGACGCCGGCTTCCAGGATATTGCCGAAGCCGAGAATGCTCAAGTCCTCCGGAACGGCAATGCCGAGTTGTTCGAATTCCCGGATCGCAGCGAGCGCGCCGTGGTCGGAGACGGCGAAGAGCGCGGTGAAATCGTATCGGCCCGCCGCATAATTCCGGGCGAATTCGCGGATCTTCGGATCGGGGGTGTCGCCGGACTTCATGTCGCAGTCGAGCAAAGTCACTTCGCAGTTTCCCGCCCCGGCGATGAAGCGGAAGCTGCGCGAAAGCGTCTCCGGCGTATGCTGGTGGGGTTCGCAGTAGAGGAGCCCGAGCCTGGTGTGGCCCTTCTCGATGAGGTAACGTGCGGCGAGGGCTCCGCTGGCGGCGTTGTCGCCGCAGACATAACGGATCTGCCGGACCGGAACCGCGTTGCTGCAGAGGATGACCGGCGCGGCCGATTGGAGCAACTTCATGATCTGCTCCGGGCAAAGCTGGTCGTTGGTGATGGAGTCGGCGATGATCAGATCCGCCTCATAATCGTTCAGGTGGTTGCAGACGTCGTCGCGGTAGTCGAAGAGTTCGATTTCAAGCGAGAAACCGTGCGCCCTGGCCGCTTTCCGGAACATCTCCCGCAGATTGGCGAGGTTCTCGCTCTTCCAGTCCGGCTGGAGCAGCAGCAG
>JAVBSA010000168.1:0-5253 GCA_031556915.1 Victivallis sp. | reverse complement strand
CCGGGGGTGGGGCAGTTTGAGTGCCGGTGTGTCGAGCACTTTGTCGCCGAAGAGGATCAGATCCAGATCGAGCGGCCGCGACTCCCTGCTGGAATGCGCGGCCGGCCGTCCCGCTTCCACTTCGATCGCCTGGCAGATTTTCAGGAGTTCGAATTCGGTTCCCGGAAATTCCCCGGTCAGCGCCGCGTTGGAGAAATCCGGTGTTCCCGGCACGCAATCGACCGCGGGATAACGGTAAATGCCGCTCACGGCGAGGTTGGAACAGCCGTTCCGGCGCAGTTTTTCCCGCGCTTCACGGAAGAGTCGGGCGCTGTCCCCGATATTTCCGCCCAGGGCAAGTGCAAATTTTACCGATTTTCCCATTTCCGATATAGCCTTTTTTCAATATTGCATTTATATTACCATGCGGCAGATATAAAATCAAAGGTGACGATGGCGGATAAGCCTAAAATTTATTTTCTCGGTGCCGGGGCGATTGCCGTTCCGGTGCTGCGGGCGCTGACCCAGTCCGACAGGGTCGAACTGGTGGGGGTCGGTACGCAGTGCGCGCGCCCGGCGGGGCGGAACCGGCAGTGTACGCCGACTCCGGTGGGAGCGTATGCCGCCGCCTGGGGTGTTGAGATTGAGGAAGTCGCTTCGGTCAACACGCCGGAATTTCTGGAGCATCTGCGTGTTCTTGCGCCGGATATCATTCTGGTGGTTTCGTTCGGCCAGATCCTCCGCAAAGATATTTTGGAGTTGCCGCCGAAGGGGTGCGTCAATATCCACGCTTCGCTTCTGCCGCATTACCGGGGGGCCTCGCCGATTATTCAGTCGGTGCTGAACCGGGATACCGAAACCGGCGTCGCTTTTATGAGGATGGAACGCGGGCTCGATACCGGACCGGTCTACCAGATGATCGGCTTTTCGCTCGACCACACCGAATATGCGTCGGAACTCGAGGGGCGGCTGGGCTATATGGCGGGCGAGAATACGCCGGGAATCCTGTGCAGTATTTTCCGCGGGGAAATTGAGCCGGTGCCGCAGGACGGCATTGAAGCGACCGTATGCACTAAAATCCGCAAGAGCGACGGGCGCATCCGCTGGATGGATTCCGACTGTGAGATCGATGCGATGGTGCGTGCTTACCACCCCTGGCCGGGCGCGTTTACGATGGTGCGCACTTCGAAGGGTGAGGAAAAGGTGACTCTGGAAAAGGTCTCCTGTCTCGAATGGACAACCGAGGCGCGTCCCGGCGAAGTGCTCGTGGCGAACAAGCACTCCCTGGTGGTCGCCTGCGGGCGCGGCGCGTTGGAAATCCATAAGCTTTCGCCGCAGGGCCGTTGTTCGATGGATGCCGTGAGTTACCTCAATGGCTTGCGGGGAGAAATTCCCGAAATTCTGCCCTGAATGGGCGATACCGATTTTTCGTGCGCCGGTAAAGTTCCGGCGTCAACATCATTTTATGATTGGAATTTACTATGGAATCTTCAGCAAAAACGATGATTCTGAACTGTGAGAAGCTGGAACGCCGCTTTGCAATGCTGAATGGCGGCCGGCTTGAGGAGTATCAGATCGAGCGGGACGACTCCAGTCCCAAGGTGGGCAATATTTACCTGGGCCGGATCGTGAACCTGGAACCTTCGCTTCAGGCGGCGTTCGTCGATATCGGCGCCGAGAAGAACGCGTTTCTCCACTACCACGAAATGCTGCCCGGCGGCGACGATATGCTGGAAAAGAAAATCAACGAAGAAGACGAAGCCGAGGTTGCCGCCGCCGACGCGCCGATCGCCGCCAAGCGTAAAAAACGCCAGAGCGGCAGTAAAAAGGCGATTTCGGAAGAGCTGCGCCGCAAGAAGAAACTGACCGTGGCGGATATCCCGGAATTTTTCAAGCCCGGCATGGAGATTCTGGTTCAGGTGGTGAAATCGCCGATCGGCACCAAGGGGGCGCGCATTACGACCGATATTTCGATTCCGGGGCGGTATCTTGTGCTGATGCCGTACAGCGAGCACATCGGGCTCTCCACCCGCATCGAAGGGGGGACGGAACGCGACCGCCTGCGCAAAATTCTCGCCTCACTCGAACTCCCGGAAGGGATGGGGCTCATCTGCCGCACGGTGGGGGAGGGGCGCAAAGCGACTTTTTTCAAGCGCGACCTCGACCTGCTGCTCGATTACTGGCATAAGATAGAAAAGGCGATGGAGGCGGGGAACGCTCCCGTGGAAGTGTTCGCTGAACCGGATATGGTCGGGCGCGTCATCCGCGATTTCATGACCGAAGAAATCGACGGCATCGTGGTCGACGACAAAGCGGCGTGCAAGCAGATCACCGATACGTTGAAGCGTTTCGGCGGCAGCAAGATGGCGGAGAAAGTCACGTTTTACAACTCCTCAAAGCCGGTTTTCGAACATTACAGGATCAACGAACAGCTTCAGGAGGTGTTCAAGCGCGAGGTGAAGCTGCCGAGCGGCGGTTATATCTGCGTGGATGAAACCGAGGCGTTGATCGCGATCGACGTCAACTCCGGGCGCAGCCGCAAGGGCGGCGGAACGGATCAGCCGGAATTCATTCTGAAAACCAATCTGGAAGCTGCGGCGGAGATCGCCCGCCAGCTCCGGCTCCGCAACGTCGGTGGGCTGGTCGTGCTCGACTTCATCGACATGAAGAGTGCGCGAGACCGCGAAGAGGTGTACCGGACGATGAAGAAGCTGACCAAAGACGATCGTGCCAAAACCAAGATCCTGCCGCTTTCCCGGCTGGGGTTGATGGAGATGACCCGCCAGCGGGAGCATGAGAGCATTCTCGATCAGGTGTACAATCCGTGCCCCTACTGCCGCGGCACGGGGCTGGTCAAGTCGCCGCTTACGATGAGCGCTGAAATTCAGCGGCGCCTCAATTCGATCCTGCGTGAAAAGCGCTATAAAAATGTGCCGGTCCGGGTCATCATGCATCCGGAAATTCTGGCGCGGTTGCGGAACGAGGATGCGCAGCTGCTGAATGATATCGAAGAAAAATACGGTCACGCCCTGAGTTTCCGCGCCGATCCCACGCTGCATTATGAGGAATTCAAACTGATCGATCCGGATACGGGGGCGGAATTGCGATGAAACTGCGGGAGCTGGTTGCTTATCTGGATGAAAGGCTTTCGCTTGCGGCTTTTGCCGGCGAGGCTTCCAACAACGGCCTGCAGGTCGAGGGGAATTGCGAAGTGAAAAGGGCGGTATTCGGCGTGGATGGTTCACTGGCGCTTTTTGAGCGCGCGGCGGAGCTGGGGGCCGACTTCGTATTTGTCCACCACGGTCTCTCCTGGGGCGGCGAACCGCGCCGTTTGCGGGGATACATCGGGAAACGCTTCGAAACTCTTTTTTGCAATGGAATCTCGCTTTATGCGGCGCATTTGCCGTTGGATGCTCATTCGGAGATCGGGAACAATGCCGGACTTGCCGCGATGGCGGGGTTGAAGGGCTTGGAGCCGTTCTGTGATTATCACGGGTATAAGATCGGCTTTCTGGGGGAACCGGGTGCGATTGTCACGGCTGCGATGCTTGCGGAACAGCTGGGGAATGCTTTGAATGCGGAGACGAAGCTGATAGCCGACCACGGCTGCCGGATCCGCCGCGCGGCGATCGTTTCCGGCGGTGGCGGGATGGATGCATTGGAACAGGCTGCCGAAGCGGGGGCCGATCTTTTGATTACCGGTGAAATGGAACACGTCATGTACCATCCCGCGCGCGAGCTGGGAGTGCCGGTGCTGGCGCTGGGGCACTACGCGTCTGAAACGGTGGGGCCGAGACTGGTGATGAAGGAGTGCCGTGCGAAGTTTGATCTTCACTGCGAGTTCGTCGAACTGCCGACGGGGTTGTGAAGTTGGGGCGGCGAAGCCGACCGGGTCCAGGGCCTTTCGGCCTTGGTGCGGTTTCCAAAGGGTGCATAACCCTTTGGCGGAGTTTGAGCCCGAGCCTCAAGTTTTCTCTCTCGCCGGTGACGCTGAACAAGGAAAATTTCGCACGAAATTTTCCGCCACCAGGCGCGAGACGGTCTTTTCGACCGCCAGGTCGAAAAGACCCCGACCCCTGTCAGGCTCCCACGATTTTTAAAGGCGCATCCACGATTTTTAACGGCGCATCCACGACTTTTAACGCCGCTTCGCGGCTTGACGGGCGCGATGCGCCCGGCCTCCGGCGGCTAGGAGGCCATTGCTTTAGCCTCCTTAGAACCACCTTTTGCTCCCCCGGGGAGAGAATCGTTTCCGGTATGCGGCCGACTTCGCGGCGCATTTTCGGCCGTCGCCGAAAATGCTTACCTACGCGTCGCTTCGCTCCTTGTCCCCTCATGCGGCGGGGGGCCTCGCTCACTACGTTCAGCGTCGTCGCTTTCGCTTCCTAGCTTTTTTGCTTCGCAAAAAAGTGCCTTCACATGCGCGATCCGGCGCTGACCGCGCTTTTGTTCCGCGATCGGGAGGTTATGGTAATGCCGATTCACCGCGTCCATTTTTCTTATTTCGGTGCAAAGCTCAATACCTCAAGACCTTGTCTGTGTTTTTGAGCTCAGTGGCGTAAAAAATCGCTCGTTTTTTTTCAAAATGGAGTTTGCATTTATGTTCTGTGAGGGCTATGTTAGTAATCCGCACCAATGATGCGGGGTTGTTCGAATGAAAAGCGCGATGGAAAAAATTGAAAAATCTTTCAAATCGGATTTGCAATGTCAGCAAACGCTGATATATTAAATCCCTGTTGCGCCTCAAAAGGGCAAGGCTGATTGAAAATTGAATAGTGCGATGTAACTCGTAATTATTTTTGAGATTACAAGTAGTAACACTACAGAAATCACAAAGTCATTATCAGATATCTCTGATAAAATATTTTATTTTACGGAGAGTTTGATCCTGGCTCAGAACGAACGCTGGCGGCATGGATTAGGCATGCAAGTTGAACGAACCCCTCGGGGTGAGTAGCGGAAGGGTGAGGAACGCGTGAGTAATCTGCCCCCAAGTTGGGAATAACAGTTGGAAACGACTGCTAATACCGAATGTGGCTTTAGGTTCGCATGGACCTTTGGCTAAAGATTTATTGCTTGGGGATGAGCTCGCGTCCCATTAGGTAGTTGGTGAGGTAACGGCTCACCAAGCCGACGATGGGTAGCTGGTCTGAGAGGATGGTCAGCCACACTGGGACTGAGACACTGCCCAGACTCCTACGGGAGGCTGCAGTCGAGAATCTTGGGCAATGCGCGAAAGCGTGACCCAGCAATGCCGCGTGTATGATGAAGGCC
>JAVBSA010000192.1:0-8680 GCA_031556915.1 Victivallis sp. | reverse complement strand
GCCCGCGTTGGAAATTTCCGGGGAGAAGTTCAGCAGCGGGAAAAAGCCTCCGCCCTCCTTGCTCCACCAGACCGGCCCCACGATATTCGTACCTTTTTTGTCGAGCCAGACGACGGGGAAGAAGCCCCCCGCCCCCTCTTTCCACCACACGGGCCCCGCCATGCTGAAATCGGGGTAACTCCAGAGCAACGGGAAGAAGCCGTAAGACTCCTTGCTCCACCACGCCGGACCGGCGAGGGTGAAATCGGGATACTGCCAGTACACCGGGAAGACGCCGCGGGCGTCTTTGCTCCACCACACCGGCCCCGCGAGGGTGAAATCCGGGTACTGCCAGTACACCGGAAAGACGCCGCAGGAATCCCCCTTCTTCCACCCCAGCAGCACGCGTTTGTAGTCGTCGCGCCATTTCATCAGCGGAAAGACGGAGAATTCCCCCTTTTGGTTCCACCAGACCGGGCCGGCCAAACAGTCGTCCGGAAACTTCCAGTAGAGCGGAAAAATCCCATGCCATTCCTCGGCGCGCCATGCCGGGCCGAAAAACCAGCGATTGGGATTCTTATAATAATAAAGCGGCAGAATGCCCTGCCGTTCATACCATTCCGCCCCGGCAAAGCGCTTGAGGAAAGGCAGCAGCCATAACGTCTCCTGATTCTGATAGTAAAGCGGGAACACGCCGCCCGATCCCTCGCGGCGATCCCAGAATGCGTTCAGCGCCCACCCTTCATTGGAATTCCAGCCGGAGAGCGGCCACAGGAACGAGTGCTCGTTCCCCTCGTTGACATAAAACGGGCGGACGGCGAAACCGTTGGAATCCCGGTCGTAAAGCGGCCACAGGATATTCATGCCGGCCGGATCGCGGAAGAAGAGCGGCCACAGATTGACCGTATCGCTGTCGAAACGCACCTCGATCCCCCTCTCCCGCCCCATGGGGGAGTTGCGGACCATGCGTTCCGAGCTGATACAGCCGGTGAGCAGAACCAAAGCGCAGAACGCCGCCGGTAACAATCGTCGTTTCATGGAAAAACCTCCCTGTTTACCCAATATGACGCTCCGCCCGCCGTTTTCTTAGGGGTTGTCAAGAAATAAACTTGACAATTGTTTGCAACGCCGTCAATTTGATTTTTGTTGGATTTGTGAGGCGCATACCGAAGAGTTATGTGACGAACAAATGCGGCAAAAAGCACCTGCCGGAATGCAAGCAAAGCTTCAGTTATTTCTTGACGTCTCCTTAGCTCAAAACTTATAAAAAACACCGCCGGGAGCCGCCGTTATGACGGACTCCCGGCGGCATTGCCGATATATGCCTTCCGGCTCCGATCGGCACGGATCCAGGCTGGTCAGAGGAAAGCTCCTCCGTTTGGCGGGGACTGGAAATTGCGTCTGCGGGAAATCCTTTTCCCGGAACGACAGCGGTAATATGCCGCATTGGGAAGTGTTTGGCAAACATAACGTGATGTGCAAGTTTTTTTAATTGCCGAGCAGAGCTTGAGTTATCTTCCAGAGCACCTGATCCGGCTGAGTTATGGGTGCCGGGGGGCCATTGCTTTAGCCCCCCGAACCCTCCTTTTGCTCCCCGCGCGTTCGGAGGGCTTGTGGTATGCCCCCTCTATTCGCGGCGCATTTTCGGCCGTCGCCGAAAATACTTACCTACGCGTCGCTTCGCTCCTTGTCCCCTCAGGCGGCGGGGAGCCTCGCTCTCTACGTTCAGTTGCCTCGAATTTCTTCGAGGCAGCCGCGTTGCTTCGCAAACCGGTTCCTTCACATCCGTTCGCGGCGCTGACCGCGCTTTAGTTCCGCGTACAACAGTTTACGGTATGACGGAAACAAGCGCGAAGCCGATTACTTCACGAAGCTGAACTCGCGGACGGAGAGCGTTCCCTCCGTGCCGTCCGCCGGGGTGCCGACCGCCCCGAGGTGCCCCCAGCGGATCCGGGCCGCGGTCGGAATCTCCACCGGAGCTTTCCGGCTCCAGCTTGTCCGTTTGAATTGCGCGAGCGGAAGCAGCACCGTTGTCCAACGGTCGGCGTCGGGCGGCGTTCCCAGTTCATAAGAACCGCTGACGCCCCCTTCTTCCTGAAGGATGCAAAGCAATTTCATCCCCGCCGGGAACGCGCCTTTGTAAGAGAGGCGCACGAAACGCGCTTCGCACGGAATTTGTCCCAACGCCATATGGTTGCGGAGGTAAACCCAGTTATGCTTGCCCGCGGCAGCTTTGAATTTCATCGTCACGCCGTTCTCCGGAGAAACGCTCCGTTCGGCGGTGCTGTCGTCGTTTTTGGAAAAATCCCAGGGAATCTTTGGATTCCGGACCGTCTCCACCGCGCCCTTTTTCAGGAGGTCGATATAGCGGTGCTCGAGGCCGCCTTCCGCGCCTTCCGCGGCGATTTTCTTCACGGCGGGCAGGGCGATTTTCTCCCCGGCCAGCACGGCGCTCACCGCTCCGGCGTCCGCCAGCGGAATTTCTCCCATGGAGACCCCGGCCGGAAGCTCCAAAAGTTTCCCGGCGACTTCGACCTGTTTCGGTTCCTTCAAGGCGCTCCAATAGAACACCTTCGGGGTGAAATCCGGGGCGATCCACCGGTTGTTCCCGTAAACCGGCGCCTTGGCGGTCACCTTTTCGGGCGCGAACAGGGGATAGGCGACCACCAGTTTCTCTACCTCGATTCCAGGCGCCTTCCCATCCTTGAAATAGCGGTTGTAGTACGCGATCACGACAAGCAGTTCGCTCCCCTTGTTGGCCGAGGGCCAGATGTCGTGATCCTCGCCGAGATCGTTCCAGGTCATGGAGATCACCTTCTGCGCCCCGGCGGAGAGCGCGCTTTCGTAAACGTCGCGGATCCTTTGAAAGTCGGGCTGGGTGTAATTGCGCCCGTTCCGGTAATAACCGCTGCTGACCGTCCAATAATAGGGAATCTTCTTCAGGCGCGAGGAAATATCGCGCTGGTAATCCGCCATGAACGAGCCCGGACCTGCCGGAGCGAACAGATAAGCCGCGTCGGCGAGATCGTCCCAGGCGGCGTCCCCGGCGTGCGGACGCAGGTCGGCGACGAAAAAGAAATCGTGCCCCTTGGCCCGCAACTCCCGCCACACCTCGCGCCAGCCGCCGTCCGGCATCGGTGCGCCGGGAACCGGAGCGGCCTTCGGCGCATAGACGCAGTCGGTCTGAAAGTGAATCAGGGCCGTCTTGCCGTTCACCTTCCAGGCGGCGGGCGAATCGGGCGACAGTTTCAACGCGCCGTCGAGAATCTTCACCCATTCGTCTTTGGTGATAGTGCGGTAAACGGGGTAACGGGCCGACTGGTTGGCGACGTCGGCGAAGATTCCAAGCTTGAGCCCGGTCTCCTCCGCCGCCTTCATCCATTCGAAATAGTTCAGGAAATAATAGAAGGGTTCGTTGAGGTAAGTCAGCTCCTTCGCCGGGTCGTAGTCCGGAATCGGCAGCATGTCGAAATAGACCTGATCGAACCCGGCCGCCTTGATCCGCTTCATATGTTCCACGGCGGCGGTGTGCTCCAACGCGGCATACCCCTCCTGCCCGTAGCGCAGCGGGGTCTCCGGCAAAACGGTGAGCGGCAGGGGGTAATTGCGTTTTTCCCCGCTGTTCTTATGCATCCGGTAATCGTAGGAACTCACCGGTTCGCGGGTCACGGGGCTGATGAAGGAAAGCACCACCACCCCGGTTTCCCGCGCCTCCCCGGCCAGAACGGCCGCCAGCAGCAGAATAACAACCAGCGTTCTTTGCATCGAATTAAAACCAGGCATAATATTCCTTTTCCGAATTGTAAAGTTCCGACCATTTGCGATACTCGAGGTGTCCGTCGATGAAGGTGACGTTCGCACCGTCGGCATGCCAGTTGGCGGCCTGCTTGGCGTTGTTGTCCGTCCAGTTCACATGGGTGCGGAGACGGCTTTCGGGAGTGGTCAACGGGAAATCCCCGACCCGCATCTGCATCGCGTCGGAAAGCACCACGCGCCGGGAGGCTTGCAAGGAACTCCCGCGCAGAAGCGACTTCTCCCCGCGGTTATACCCCCAGCCGTACCCCATGCCGGAATCCTTGAGCCAGGTGATGGGTCCAAGCGTATATGGCGCGTATCCAGCTCCCCACGAAGTAGTTCCGGGGGCGCACATCTCGTACTTGACCGAGGGGCAGGTCCAGACGCAGCCGGCGTCGTATTCCACGCTGCCGGAGGCTTCGGAGCGCCACGTTTTGGGCGGCAGGTAAAGCGCCAGCATATTGGTCCACCACCGCTTGTCGGTCACGGCCGAGCTGCCGCCCGCGTTGGCGACCGGAAAGAAGTCGTTGAAGTCCCCCCGGTAAAAATCGATGGCGGAAGAAATCTGTTTCAAATTTCCCTGGCATTTCGCCGTGCGCCCCTTTTCCCGCGCCTGGTTCAACGCGGGCAGCAGCATGGAGGCGAGAATGGCGATGATGGCAATCACGACAAGAAGCTCGATCAAAGTGAATTTTTTCATGCAGACCTCTCTGTTTATGGTAGGTGAAGTGACGCAGTGCTTTCGCCGGGCAGAAACTCCGGCGGAACGGCGAAGGCGCCGACCGGAGCCTCCGGGTCCAGCTGCCGGCGGCGCAGCGCCTCGATGGCCAGTTCGGCGTGACGGCGGTAGGAGACGCGGATCATCGACAGCTTCGGCCGGTAGAAGCGCGCCTCCTGGCGGTCGCCGATGCAAAGGAGAGAGAGTTTCCCCGGAATCTCCAGCCTGGTATCGGCGGCGGCGGCCAGGAATCCCCAGACGCTCGACAGCGTCAGGATCAGCGCGGTGAACGGCAATTCCCCGCCGTTCACATAGATATAATCGTAGAGCGCCTGGTGGGGCAGCGAATAGGAGTCGGCCTGGATCCGGAGCTCCATCGCCTCCAGATCCTCCGCGCCGAACTCTTTTGCCATCTCCTCTTTCCAATTCCGGTAGAACATCTCCGTGTTGCGGAACATCACGCCGTTGCGGAATTCCACCTGCGAAAAAAGCCCGATGCGGCGATGCCCCAGCTTGCGCAGTTCCCGGATGGCCGCCGCGGTGCAGAAATCACCGGTCACGGAATCCAGCCCGAACGCCTCCCCGTTCAAGCCCAGGACCACCACCGGCTTCCCCCCGAAGCGGAACCGCTCGAACAACTCCGCCGGAATCTCCTCCAGCGGCGCGGGCGGCACCAGGATCAGGTAATCGCAGCTGTCGTAAGCCTCGGTCACCGTGCGGTCCTCCCAGGAACGGCAGAGGGTGAAACGGGGGTGCAGATCGTTCTGCTCGGCAACTTCGGTGAAAATCATCATCAAATCGGCGTGCTCCGGCGTCTCCCAGGCGGGTACGATCACGCCAAGCGTATGTTGCATCCGGTGCACCGGGATATCGCCCCGCACGAACGTCCCCTTCCCCTGCACCCGGGTGAGAATCTGCTCCTCCACCAGGTCGCCGATTGCGCGCCGGACCGTCATATAGCTCACACTCAAGCGCTTGGCCAGCTCCCGTTCGGAAGGCAGGAGCGAGTTGCGCCGAAAATTCCCCAAATCGATCTCACGGCGGATCCGCTGCTTCACCAAGCCGGCCTTGGTTCCATTGTCCCTGTCGGAATTATCTATCATTGCTATTCTCCTTGCTGCATTAATTATAGCATACTGCTAACACATATCCAAGAGAAGAAAAATCTTTTTTTCATTTTTTATTGCGCGTCTGCATAGGCGTGCAATTTTATTGACTTTTTGTTGCTTCGCCTATTGCATTAATCATATTTTTTGCTATAATTATAATCAAATGTCAATAAAAATGACAAACAAGGAGACACGTTCATGACGACAACCCCCGTCAGTTTGCTGAAAATCAAACAGCTTTACCCGAGTTTCACCGGGAACTACATCAATATCGCCGATCACATCCTGGCGCACCCGGAGACGGTTGTTCAAAACAAAGTCCGCGATATCGCCGAACGGTGCAACTGTGACGACGCGCAGATCATCCGCTTCTGCCAGAAGATCGGTTATAAGGGTTTTTCGGAGTTGAAGGCGGCGATTGCGGCCGATTTCATCCCCGTTAAAATGAGCATCAACTACTGCGAGCCGGATGCTTCCGGCACCTTCGAACAGCTCAAGGATGATTTCCGGCAGAACAACCTGCGGGCGTTGAACGACACGGTTTCCCTGCTGAAAGAAGAGACGGTGCAAAACGCGGTGAAGCTGCTGAAAAAAGCGGGCAAAATCATGCTCTGCGGATTCGGTTCATCGGGGCTGGTCGCGCAGGATTTTCAGACCAAACTGTTCCGGATGGGGTTCAGCGCGTTTCATAACGCCGACTCCGAACTCAACCGGATGTTCTGCGGGCTGCTGGGCGAAAATGACGTTTTGATCGCCATTTCCTTCTCCGGCGAGAACAAAAATGTCTGCTCCTATGTGGAAGAGGTGAAGAAAAACAAAGTCAAGGTGATCGCAATCACCAATTTCCCGGAATCGCCGCTGGCAAAGAAATCCGACTGCGTCCTCCTCACCGCCTGCGACGAAAAACAGTTCCGCCTCGGCGCGATGGGTTCGCGCATCGCCCAATTCCTGGTGGTGGATTTCCTCTCGCTGGAACTGGCATTGCACGATCTCAAGCGTGCCGAAGAAAATGTAATCCGTACCCACAAAATGGTACATGGCAACCCGGGGAAATAAAATGAGTTTCATGTTCAAACCGTATCCGTATGTCGATCCCAAGGCGGTCAACCGGCCGGAGCTGCCGCATTCCGTCTCCGCCCAACTGACGGCGGGCAACGCGGCGGTCGCGGCGAAGCTGCTGGAGAATTTCACCGGAGTCCTCGCGCTCGACGGCTATGCCGGAGCCGATTTCGCCGAACTCCTTTCCCGGATGAAGGCCACCGTCTTCCATGTTTCCGACGCTTATAAAAGTTCCGATGAACTCGAAGAGATGCTGGCGGAATCTTTGCCGCTCGACCGCGAAATCGACCCCATCCTGATCTTCGGCAAAAGCCGCCACCGCGAAATCGAAAGCCTCTTCGACCCGGCCAAAACCGCCGCGTTGAACGAAAAACTTGCGGCAGCCAGGGGAATTGTCATTCTCGCCGGCCAGGGGGCGGCGTGTTCGCTGTTTCAGAAACACATCGACCGGGTGGCGTTCCTCGATCTCGCGCCGCTCACCGTCACCTGCCGCGTCCAGGCGGGGCGCGTCCGCTGTCTCGGCGACGCGAAGGAGCGGTCGAACGCCTACATCTTCCGCCGCCTCTATTATTACGATTATGAAATCATGATGCTCCACCGCAAAAACCTGATCGACGGCGGCAAGATCGATTTCTACATCGACGGCAACATCGAAACCATGCTGAAACTCCTGCCGCTTGAGGCGCTCCGGCAGGTGTTCGATACCCAGGCGGCCTACCCCTTCCGCTGCACCCCCGTCTATCTCGAGGGGGTCTGGGGCGGATATTTCATCAAAAAGTTACGAAACCTCCCCGAAGATATGCGGAACGCGGCGTGGGTGTTCGATATGATCCCGAACGAAGTCAGCCTTCAAGTCCGGATCGGCAAATTCACCATGAACTTCCCCTTCTCCACCTTCTTCAAGGCGGAGGCCGACAAGGTGATGGGCGCGGAAAGCGTCAAGCGCTTCGGCCACGTGTTCCCGATCCGCTTCAATTACGACGACACCTACGGCGGCAACGGCAACATGTCCATCCAGGTGCATCCGCCGCAGAAGTACAGCAGCGAAAACTTCGGCGAACCCTTTCAGCAGGATGAAAGTTATTACGTGGTCAAGACCGCCGGTTCCAAAACCTATCTCGGGCTCCAGGACGATTGCGACGTGGAGGAGTTCTACCGCTGCCTCGACCGGGCTGAAAAGGAGCACATTCCCTTCGACCACGACAAATACGTCAACAGCTTTCCCTCGGAACAGGGAGACCAATACCTGCTGCCGGGCGGAACCATCCATGCCTCGGGGCGCAACCAGGTGGTGCTCGAAATCGGCAGCTACACCATCGGGAGCTACACCTTCAAGCTCTACGACTATCTCCGGAGCGACCTCGAAGGGGTGCCGCGCCCGATCCACTCGATCCACGGCAAAAACGTGCTGGCGACCGACCGCCGCCGGAGCACGGTGGACGGCGTGCTCCGCCCCAAACCGGTGACGGTGCGCGAGGGCGAAGGGTGGAAGGAAGAGATCGTCGGCGAACACGATCTGATCTATTTCAGCCTCCGCCGCCTCTCCTTCGAGCGGAGCGTTTCGGACGACACCAAAGGAAAATTCCATGTTCTGGTTCTGGTCGAAGGCGAAGAAGCCCTGATCTGCTCCAGGAGCGATCCGTCGCGTTTCTACCGCCCGAAGCATATGGATATGGTGGTGATTCCGGCCGCGTTCGGCGAATATGAAATCCTGAACTTAGGTGACACACCGTGCAAAGTCACGAAAACAATGCTCAAATAATTCTCGCGCTGGATGTGGGCGGAACGTTCATCAAGTCCGCCCTGATCCGGGGGGAAGAGCTCCGCGAACTTGAGAAAGTTCCAAGCTGTTCCGGCGGAAACGTGGAAGAGATCGCCGCCGCCCTGCGCCGCGCCACGGCGGCAAAAGCGGACGCGATCGCAATCGCCATACCGGGGCCGTTCGACTACCGGCGGGGCGTAAGCCTGATGGAACATAAGTTTGCGGCAATCAAGGGGATGGATTTCAAAACGTTCCTGC
>JAVBSA010000334.1:0-3365 GCA_031556915.1 Victivallis sp. | reverse complement strand
GGCAAGAGCCAGGAGTAAGCCTTTACTCCCACGTACGCAGCGGTTCCCAGCCGGAAGGCCTGACCGGTGCGCAAGTGCGAAAGTGCTTGAAGGAATGGGCCACGCTGTGCAAACTGTGCGCAGGTGGCCTTTTTCGCGGTTGTTCCAACGGACCGCGGAGAACGCGAAGAGAAACAGAGGGAATTACGGAAATACCTGGTTTTTTTCCGCCTTTATCGCAGTCAAGTATGCTAAGGAGAATATAGAGTATGAATAACAGACGGGTTGTTGTGACCGGTTACGGCGTGATTTCCTGCGTCGGAAACGATGTTCCGACTTTTTGGGACTCCCTGCTCAACGGGCGTTGCGGCATCGGGCCCATCACGCGGTTCGATGCTTCGGAATACCGGACGCAGATCGCCGGCGAAGTCAAGGATTTCGATATCTCCAAATATGTGAACCCCAAAGAGGCCAAACGCCTCGACATATTCTGCCACTATGCCATTGCCGCCGCCGACGAAGCCATGGCGACGGCGGGGTTGCCGCAGGACCTGAAAGAAAGTTCCGTCGACCCCAACCGCGTCGGCGTGATCGTCTCCAGCGGCATCGGCGGGCTCGGCTCCATGTGCGAGCAGGACAAAACTTTGAATGAACGCGGACCGGGCCGGGTCTCCCCCTTCCTGATTCCGATGATGATCAGCGACATCTCCTCGGGCAACGTCTCCATGCGCTACGGCGCCGGCGGCCCGAACATGGGGCTCGTCACCGCTTGCGCCACCGGAACTCATTCCATCGGCGAATCTTACTGGATGATCAAGCGCGACGACGCGGATATCATGATCTGCGGCGGGGCCGAAGGCAGCATCGTGCCGCTCGGCGTGGCCGGTTTCTGTTCCATGAAAGCCATGAGTACCCGCAACGACGACCCGCAGCACGCCAGCCGTCCCTTCGACCTCAACCGCGACGGTTTCGTCATGAGCGAAGGCGCGGCGGTGCTGATCCTCGAAGAATATGAGCACGCCAAGAAACGCGGGGCCAAAATCCTGGGTGAAGTGGCCGGCTACGGCGCCACCGGCGACGCCTATCATATCACGTCCCCGCACCCGGAAGGCGACGGCCTCGCCCGTGCTATCCAAATGGCCCTGCGCCATGCCAACCTCAAGCCGGAAGATGTGGATTATATCAACGCCCACGGGACCAGCACCGAGCTGAATGACAAGTTCGAAACGCTCGCATTCAAGAAGGTCTTCGGCGAACACGCCTATAAGCTCTCCGTCAGCAGCACCAAGGGAGCCACCGGCCACGGCCTCGGAGCCACCGGCGCAATGGAATCGATCGCCTGTCTCAAGGCGATTCAGGACAAGATCGTTCCGCCGACCATCAACTACGAGACCCCCGACCCCGAGTGCGATCTCGACATCACCCCGAACAAGCCCAAAAAACGCGACGTCAAAGTCGCCTTGAACACCAACCTCGGTTTCGGCGGTCACAACGGCGCGATCATTTTCCGCGAATTCACGGAATAAGAGAGCTTCGCCTTTCAAGACGCCTTTTCCGCACTGCGGGAAGGGCGTCTTTTTTGCTCTCCGAGCCAATTGCAAAAGTCATTCCGGCGGCTTTCATCGTCCTCGTCAAGGCTGAAACCGGGAGCGATTTGACCGGTTACCCTACGGGTAGCCGCTCAAATCTACCCGGCTCCATCCTTGACGATGTCGATAAAATCCACTCGAACTGACTTTTGCAATTGGCTCCTCCTTGACAAACAGGCGGATGGCATGTATATTAGTGGAACATCAAAATAAGGAGGCTGCGCTATGCTTGAATTTACTTACACCGAAGGATTTGCCCGTCTGGGCTGAACCGGCGCGCCTCTTATCGCCTCTTTCCCACCCAAAATATGATCTCCGGGAACGGATGCGCTTTCGCGTGTTCGGTTCATAATGACTTTTTATGTTTATCGGAGAACTTGATTTTGAAATCATTGAACTATTATCACTCCGCCGCAACCTGGATGGAAGGCAAGGCGGAGGAACAGTTGAAGCAAACAGCCGCTCTGCCCGGAATGCGGGAGGTGGTCGGCATGCCGGATCTGCATCCGGGGTTGTCCACCCCGATCGGGGCGGCGTTCGGCTCGGAAGGCGTCATCTATCCCGAATTGGTCGGCGCCGACGCCGGTTGCGGAATGATGCTTTTGCGCACCTCGATTCCGGCGGCGAAATTCAGCGCGAACCGCGTGGAGCGCCGCCTGCTGGAACAGGATCCGGAACCGGCCGGGCATGAAGTCCCCGCCGGTTGGCCGGATTGCCTGCGGCGGGATCTCGGCACGGTCGGGCACGGCAACCACTTCATCGAACTTCAGGAGTTGATCGAATTGGAAGCGCCGGAGCCGGGCATCGACCGGAAACGGCTCTTTCTGCTGGTGCACACCGGCAGCCGCGGCCACGGCCGGGCGTTGAAAGAACGCACTCCGTCAGGCGGACTCGATCCTGCCGCCGAAGCCGGGCGGACCTATCTCGAGCGCCATGACCGGCTGGTCGAATGGGCGGCGTTGAACCGCCGTCTCGCCGGGGAGGGATTCCTGCGGTTTCTGGGCGAAAGCGGGGAGCTTTTTTCCGACAACTGCCACAACTCGGTGACTCCCGATCCGGAACGGCCGGGGCGTTGGATTCACCGCAAGGGTGCCTCTTGCACGGAGGGGGGCGCCCCCTTTGTGATCGCGGGGTCGCGGGGGACCTTGAGCTACCTGGTCGAACCGGTTGGCCCCCAGCGGGAGAATCTCTGGTCCGCCGCCCACGGGGCGGGACGCAAATGGACCCGCCATTCCGCCCGGGCACGGCTGGAACAGCGTTTTTCGCCGGAGAATCTGCGCCGCACCAAACTGGGCGGCCTGGTCGTCTGCAACGCCAAGGAGTTGCTCTACGAAGAAGCGCCGGAAGCTTACAAGAACATCGATACCGTGATCGGCGACCTGACGAAGGCCGGAATCATCCGGGTGATCGGGATCCTGAAGCCGCTGCTCACTTACAAAACTCCTTCGGAAGAGAGGAAGAGGCGATGAAGAACGACAAACGTTATTTCCTGGAAGTCACCTCGGGGGCGGGCCCGCGGGAGTGTCAATTGCTCGCCTCCCGCGTGGCCCGGCTCCTTTGCCGGGAGCTGCAGGCAGAGGGAATCCGTCTTCTGCCGGTCTCCGTCAACGGCGACTGGGAGGCGGATTCGATCCGCTCCATCCTCTTCGAACTGTCGGGGGAGGGGATCGAAAAAGCGACCGATTCCCGGTTGGGCACGGTTCAATGGATCTCCGAGAGCCCGTTCCGGCCGCATCATAAGCGGCGGAACTGGTTCGTCGGAGTCCGCCGGTTCCAGGCGGAGCCGGAGCTGGCTTT
>JAVBSA010000675.1:0-5133 GCA_031556915.1 Victivallis sp. | reverse complement strand
GGCTACCCCCTTCGCCGTCCTGCCGGAATCCGTCACGATCCCCTTCCCCGGCTGCGGCAGAGCCGTCCGGGTCGGAACCTTTTTTGTCGATCGAACCAATCACTCCGTCATTCAGGAGATCCTGCCGTGAAAAAACTGCTTTTCGCTTTCGCGCTCGGCTTCGGTATCGCCGCATCGGCGTGCGGCCCCTTCTTCCCCCCCTCCTACCTCGCGGAGGAGGCGCCGCACGAACCGGAATTGCGCTTGAACTACAACCTCGCGCTGATCGGCAAACACTTCTTCCCCGACTGCGTGAAGTGGCAGTTCCCGGAAGGCAAAGGGCTCTCCACCGCCGAAGGGACGAAAGCGGATTTCCTTGCTGCGGGTCATTCCGAAAAGGAACTGGAAACCTATCTGAAATTCGATGCTGCCTGTCAAAAAAAGACAGGCACTCTGAACGAATTCCACCGGTACCTTCTCGGTTACGAGGATATGCGGAACGATCCCGGCTCCACTTTCCCGGCGGAGTGGAAAAAGCTTCTGAATCTCCCCCCGGCGCAGCGCAAGTACCGCACCGCCTGGGTTTACTACATGCTCGGCAATCTCGCCCTGAAATCAAGCGCCGACGAGGCTTACCGCTATTACCGGCTCCTCCGCGAGGCGGTGGGCGAAGAGGGGTTCACCGACTCGCTCAACCTCGCGCGCCTGAGCTATCGCACCAACGCGGAACAGGCCCGCAACCCGTTCGACCGGCTCCGTTACACAACGGTGCTTGCGGCGAGCGGCGGAACCGTCTGGAACAAAGGCTTTCTCAAAACGGTCGAAGAAGCGAAGGCACTCGACATCGACCGGATGCGGCGCGACCCGGTTTTACGCGAAATCCTGCTTCTCACCGCAAAGAATCCGGTTGAGGAAATCGAACGGATTCCCGATAACCGCACGCTGGTTGCAACCGAACGCGTCGCTGCGCGCTGTTACTTCGCCAACCGCCTCAAAGAATGCAAGACGCTGCTCGGCTACCTGCCGGCGGATTCGCTGATGCTCCACTACCTCAAAGCCCGGTTCTTTCTACGTGAAGGCGAAAGTGCCAAAGCCGCCGAATCCCTGGCGCAATGGCTGAAATTGTTCGAAGAAAAGAAGAATCCCGATTCCGCCATCGGAATGCAGGAGGTTCAGGGAGTCCTGGGAACCATTCTGGTCGAGCAGCAGGACTTTCTTCAGGCGCTGCGCGCTTTTCAGCAGGCCGAAAGCTGGAACGACGCCGCCATCGTGGCGGAACAGCTGCTTTCAACCGATGCGCTCAAGGAATATTGCGACAATCACACCCGAAACGATGACAAACTGCGTTACCTCCTCGCCCGCCGGTTGATGCGCGATTTCCGGGTCGCTGAGGCGGGGAACTATTTCCCCGCGAACGTCAAACCGCTCTATGAACTTTACCATGCGGCGAGCCGCCGCGCCAACGACGCCGGCCTCTCCGCCGACGAGCGGGCGCTTTCGCTCTTCCAGCTCGGCAGGCTTCTGCTGCGAAAGGGCGACGAACTGCGCGGAACCGAACTCGAGCCGGACAACTTCATCGTCCGCGGCCAACACGAGGAGCTCCCCTCGCAGAAATGGCGCGACGGGCAGTATCCCATCGGCTTCGATTACAGTAAGATGTACGACAACCCGCGCGTGGCGGGCCTCCGGTTATGGGCGGTTCCCCTGCCAGACCTCAACCGGATCACCCGGCGTTTCCACTACCGCCGGAATGCGGCGGACTGCTTCGCCCGCGCCGGAGTCCTCGCCACCGACAAGAACCTCCGTTCTGCGGCCTTCTGGGCGGCGGGCAATGCCATCCTGCCCCGTCACCCCGACGAGGCGAATGAATATTTTCTCTTCCTCAGCGATACGCCGGACACCCCGCTCGGCGTCGAAGCGCGCAAACGCAACTGGTTCCCCCCCGCGCCGAAGCTGAACGATTATATCCGCAAGGCGCCGCTCGAACACACCCCGGCAGCGGAGGATTTTCCTTCGCTCCTCGAATAGAAAGAAAACAATATGGCTGACGAAACCAAAATCGCGTTTTACGACACCAAACCCTACGACCGCAAATTCTTCGACGCGGCCAACCGGCAATTCGGCTTTGCCGTCACCTATTACGAAGGCCGCCTGACCCACGCCTCCGCCCGGCTGGCGGAGGGCTTCGACGCGGTCTGCGCCTTCGTCAACGACGATCTCGGCAGCGCGGCCATCGACGTGCTGGTCGAGAAAGGCGTTAAAATCATCGCCATGCGATGCGCCGGTTACAACAACGTCGACCTCAAGGCGGCGGAGGGACGCATCGCGGTCGTCCGGGTGCCGGGCTATTCCCCCTACGCGGTGGCCGAATACGCCATGGCCATGTTCATGACCCTCAACCGCTCGCTCCACCGCGCCTATAACCGGGTGCGGGAAAACAATTTCTCCATCGAAGGCCTGATGGGGATGGACGTGCGCGGCAAAACCTTCGGCGTCGTCGGAACCGGTAAAATCGGCGGCATCTTCGCCGGAATCGCCCGCGGCTACGGAGCCCGCGTAATCGCCTATGATATGTTCCCCAACAAAGAACTCGACGTCGAATATGGAACGCTCGAACAGCTTTATAAGGAATCCGACGTCATCAGCCTCCATTGCCCGCTGACCGCCGACAACCACCACATGATCGACGACCTCTCGCTCAGCCTGATGAAACCGGGCGTCTTCATCGTCAACACCAGCCGCGGCAAACTCATCGACACCGCCGCCCTGATCGACGGACTCAAAACCGGGCAAGTAGGGGGAGCCTGCCTCGACGTCTACGAGGAGGAAGGGGATTATTTCTTCGAAGACCGTTCCAACGTCCCCCTGATCGACGACAAGCTGGCGCGGCTGCTTACCTTCCCCAACGTTCTCGTGACGTCGCACCAGGCGTTCTTCACCCGGGAAGCGGTGTCGAACATCGCGCAGACCACACTCCAAAACCTCGACGACTATCTGCGGAACAACAAACTAACCAACGGCATTTGCACAAAATGCGATAACCATTAAGGAAAACCACCATGAAAGTTCTTCTCATCAACGGCAGCCCCAACCACGACGGATGCACGTTCACCGCACTCACCGAAGTCGCGAAAGAACTGCGGAACGCCGGAATCGAAACCGAATTCTTCCAGCTCGGCAACCGCGCCGTACACGGTTGCATCGCCTGCGGCAAGTGCATGGAAATCAATCGCTGCGTCTTCAACGACGACCACGCCAACGAATGCGCGGAGAAACTGCTCGCCGCCGACGGCGTCGTCGTCGGTTCCCCGGTCTATTACGCCGGCCCCAACGGCGCGCTGTGCGCAATGCTCGACCGGGTGTTTTTCAGCCGCCGCGGCGCATTTGCCCTCAAGCCCGGCGCGGCCATCGTCAGCGCCCGCCGGGGCGGCACAACCGCCGCCTTCGACCGGCTCAACAAGTATTTCACCATCAGCGGAATGCCGGTCGTCTCCTCCCAATATTGGAACATGGTCCACGGCAACACCCCCGACGAAGTCCGCCAGGACCTCGAAGGTCTCCAAATCATGCGCACCCTCGGGCGCAACATGGCCTGGCTGCTTCAAAGCATCGAAAAAGCCGCCCTGCCCCGCCCCGCCAAAGAAGAACCGCAGCGCACCAACTTCATCCGTTGAAAGATACGGAAGTCGACCGCTCCGGAACATTCCGGAGCGTTTTTTATTATTAGAGACAAAAAACTTTGATTGCCGCTTGACATTCCGTACAAAAAGAAGTACAATATACTGTACTTCAAATAAAAAACAGGAGAAACAGGAATATGAGAGCAATCAACTACTCCACGGCCAGGCGGGACTTGGCCAAGACAATGGATGAGGTCCTTGATAATCATGAACCGATGATCGTCACCCGGAAAGGTGAGCGCTCAATCGTAATGATTTCACTGGAAGACTATTCGGCGCTGGTGGAAACGGATTACCTTCTGTCCACGCCCGCCAATGCCGGACACCTGATGCGCGGCATTGCCGATCACCGGAGCGGAAAAACCCGCAAAGTCACCCTTGAACAATTGGCGGAGGAGGCCAAGTGAACATCGAGTTCACGGAAACCGCCGCGGAAGATTATGCCTACATTCAGAAGCATTCTCCCCGGGACGCTGAAAAAATCAGGCAATTGATAGCGTCCTGTTGCCAAACTCCGTTTTCCGGGCCGGGTAAGCCGGAAGCTCTCCGGCATAATTTATCGGGATATTGGTCCCGCCGCATCAACATGCGGGATCGCATGGTGTATGCCTGCGACGGAAGTACCCTGACCATTATCGCGCTCCGCTTTCATTACAACAAATAAGATATCATGTATATAGAGCGAAAATTTTCGCTCTATATACATGATATCTAAGCTCTAAAAGAGCTCGGTGCGGCGCCTTTTGGCTTCGACGGTGGCGGTTTCGAGAACTTCGAAGAGAAGGGTTTGCTGCTCTTCTTCGGGGAGCGCATTGAAGAAGCCGAGCAGCAGATTTTCCTGGGCCGAGAGCGCGGCGACTCCGGGCAGGAGTTCTTTGGGATGCTTTGCGGCTTTCTCGTTCAGATTTTTGCGTTTGGCTTCGGGCAGCATGTCGTAGACGTCGAGCAGAATCTTGCTGTTGCTGGAGAAATCGGTCAGCTCCTTGATCCGCCGGTAGGTGCGGCCGATCCGGATCGGCTGCGGCGCGGAGGGTTTTTCCTGCCCCGTGAGGTAGGGTTTGAGGACCGGGTAGATTTTATCCCAGGTTTCCACCCGTGCGTGCCGGGTTTTGCGGGTGATGAAGCGGCGCAGGAGTTCGATCCGCACCCCGGTCACCCGGGAGAGTTCGTGGATCGAGACCGCTTCGGCGCATTTGTCCAGAGCGTATGCGATATCGTCGCTGATTTTTTTCATGATGCATTACCCTCTAGTTCAATCCGAACAGCTTGTCGAGCTTATCGGCCTGCCGGATCAGCAGCAGGAAGTCTTTTTCATTATAATGGTGAATCGTCTGGAGCGTGCTGACGACCCGCTTGCAGTTGGCGGCCTCCATCTCCACTTTCTCAATGGTGCCGTCGATAAAAAGCACGTTGACCGCGTTGTCGTGGTTGAAGGGCCAGTCGACCAGGAGCGGCAGTTTGGGATTCGACCCGG
>JAVBSA010000684.1:0-3319 GCA_031556915.1 Victivallis sp. | reverse complement strand
CAACGAGATCCCACGAAAGCAGCTCCCCGGAATCCGGCTTGACCGCTGTCCACAGATAATCGGCGTGGCCCCCATCCGGCTGCGCCCCCATGGCGGGAATGACCCGTACCTTCATTTCCCCTTTCGCCGGGAACCGGGCATGATCGAAACGGGGGCGGATCCGGACAATCGTTTCTTTACCGGCCGGCAGTACCAGCGGAGCCACGTCGAAATAACGGACAGCGTCTTTCATTTGCATTCCTTGCCTGATGTCGATTAATACCGAAGGATGCGGATACTATATTGGATTTCACGCAACAAATCAAACCGGGAACCTCAAATAAAAGATGTCGACAAATTACGACATGAATGTTATTGGATCTTCTCGCCGTTCGCTCCGAAAATCCATTCGCATAAATAAGTCTGGCGGAAATCCCCCGTGCCGCCGCTCCGGACCGAGCCGTCGCAGAAGGCCGCGTTGGCGCGCCCCGAATGGCGCAGAAACACGCTGCAGGAACCGGTCCCCACCATATTGTACTGATAGCCGGCGGCATAACCGCTGTCCGCGATGAGCATGATATTGCTCATACCGCCTTTCGGGGTCATCCAGGTGGCTTGCTTGATGCCGATCCTGCCCCGTTTGACCGGAGTCCAATCCGACCATGCCCCCATCAGCCAGGGGTTCATACCGTAAACCTGACAGGCGTAGTGCTGTGCAGTCGTCCACCCCAGATCTTCCCGCCAGATGGAGGAGGGACAACGGTATTTCGGATAATCGCCGTACTTGCCGCTGACGATTCCGGCATCCATCACGGTTTTGATCCAGCTTTCATAAACGGCGTTCCGGTTGCCCCGTGGAGCGGGAATGAAGTCATCGTAAGCGTCGGAATAAAACAGGACTGCCGTACTGCTCTCTTTGAGATTATTGACGCAGGTGGTCGCTTTCGCCTTTTCCCGCGCCTGGTTCAACGCAGGCAGCAGCATCGAGGCCAGAATCGCGATGATCGCAATTACGACCAATAGCTCGATCAGTGTAAAACCCGGTCTCTGGAATTTCTTTAAGTTCTTCATTTCAATCTCCTTGTGTTTTGTCGTCCAGGGGAACGGAATTTGTATTATATTGTCATTTCCGACGCCCGGATCAGCCCGGCCGCGTCGAAGTTCGTCAACGCCGTCGAAAGCCGCCGCCCGAACCGCACCGGCGTCTCCGGGTCGAGCAAAGCGGCGGCCGTCGCCCGGCAAACGGCGGGAGAGCCGTAAGCAAGCTCCGGCAGAAAGGGGTCGAGCATCGCGGATTCACCGGCCCGGATCGCCGGTGCCGGATCCTCCCCCAGGATCGCCGTGCAATTGGAATAGCCGAAAATTCCGATATGGGTATCGGTTCCGCCGGTAACGGCGGGAACTCGTCCACCTGTTTCGCGCCATTTCTCCCAATACTCCACCCGGCGCTCCACCGCATCGAATCCGGCCTGCGGGAAGTCGCCGTACCACAGCTCCGAAAATTCGGTTCCGTAAGTCATCGGGTGATTCAATTGGGTGACCGCGCCGCACGCCCGAGCGGCAGCCCTGATTTCCGGCCATGAGCATTCAACGATCTTCTTTGCAAGCGGATAGACATTGATGTGAAACCGGGGTGCCATGGTGATCTCCTGGCCCGCAATTACCGTCAAACCGCAATGATGAAGACGCATATTCTCCTGGAGACGCAGCGCGCCTTCGACCTCGTCGTGGTCGCTGATGACGAGAAAGTCGAGTCCGGCAGCCGGCAGTGCGTCCAGCAGCCCCGCCGGAGTCGTCTGCCCGTCGGAGAAGATGGTGTGGGTATGAACGTCGCCGGTCCGGAGAAGCCGGGCCGCCGCAAAATCCTCCGCTTTCGGCGCGGGCATGGCGCCGGCGCGCCGCCGGGCAAACTGTTCCGCGCGCTCCGGTGTGATCGGCTGACCGGCCAGAACGAACTCCAGGAACTCCCGGCTGCCGGATTCGCAGCGTAGTACATCCGTTCCCTTGCGGACAACCAGAAAATCATTGGCCAACCCGTTGCGGCTGTGCCAAAAGAAGGCGATTTCAGGATACGGCGGCGTTCCGGCGATCAGGCTTGCCCGGTAACGGTTGCGTTCCTCAAACGAAATAACGGGGAGCGAACGCGTTCCGGCAAAATCAAGCAGTTTTTTCCGCATGGTTTCCGGCGCATCCGGCATCACGATAACCGCCTCGGCGGGAGAGACAAAGGCATCCTCCGGAACCAGCCGCAACACATGGCGGGACCGTGCCGGAGCATAGAGCGAGAGGAGACGATCCGTTTGCAGGTCGTTCCGAAGCCCATCCCCTTCCAGGTGGCCGCGCCCGGAACAGACAAAATCGGCTCCGGCGACTTCGGGAGCCGGGAGCATCGTCCAATAGCCGGCCATTTCCCGGATCAGCTTCTCCGCTTCGGCAACGGTGGCGCAATGGCGAATTTCGGCGTTGACACAAGGAACGTTTCCCCATGGGAGCGAAATGACGGTAAAATTCCGTTCCGCGGGCCGCCCTCCCCGGCTGTAGGCCACATTGATCTGCGCCTGAAACTTGCGCGTCAATTCGAGATAACGGAACTTTCCTGACGGCAACGGTTTACCATCGAACAACGCAAGGCGGGCTTCGCATTCCGAAGCCGCGTCCGCCCCTGCGAGCCGCAGGAATTCAACGGCAGAGATCAACGCCATCCATCCGGCGCATTCCCAGGGAGACAGATCATTCCACTTCAATACTTCAAGCCGTTTGAGAATCCCGGCGACGCATGCGGAATTCCGGGTGACCGTGCCGCACATTTCGCCCCCGGCGTATCCGGTAAATACCAGTCGGAGCCCGATTGCGTCAAGTCCGGTCAAGGTCAATGTTTCCATTCCCGGCCGGATCTCTCTTTGCAACAGCTTCTGGCCGGAGAGATCCAGTACGGCAAGCTCGGCGCGTTCGAGAAAAGCGGGCAAATTGAGCGCAATTTCCAACGAATCCGTTTCGGTCAGCCGGGGGACTTCCGGATTCCAGGCGATATCCAGCGACGGAGCGGGGTTGTCCGCCGGAATTCCGCAAAGGCGGAACAGCGGATAACTTTCGGCCGAAGCGGCGGGTTTCTCAACCCGGTTGATCGAGAATTTGCGGCGTCCGCCGCTCCGGCTGTAACTGTTGCAGTTGAACTGCAACCGGAACAGCCTCTCATTCCGCAAATCGTATTCCCCGAAAACCGCCCATGGAATCGAACATCGGATTCGATACCCGCCCGATGTAAGTTCTCCCCGGACAAGGAATTCCAAAGGCGGCCCGAAAGCATTGTCGTAAACCGGGAAGCTCCGGATCTTCCCTG
>JAVBSA010000014.1:0-2537 GCA_031556915.1 Victivallis sp. | reverse complement strand
AATTTTCCTTTTTCCGCGTCACCGGCGCGCGAGACAACTTGAGGCTTTGCCTAAAACTCCACCAAAGGGCTCAGCGCACTTTGGAAACCGCGCCAGGGCCGAAAGGCCCGGAACCCGGTCGGCTTCGCCTTCCCCTACAGCGTCGTTGCCGCCAGCGCCGCCAGCGGGCTGCGCTCGCTCTTGGCCAGCGTGATGTGGCCGAAGAGATTCTGCCCCTTCAACCGGTCGACGATGTAGCTCAACCCGTTGCTCGAGGCATCCAGGTAGGGGTTGTCGATCTGGTGCGGGTCGCCCGTCAGCACCATCTTGGTATCCTCGCCGCAGCGGCTGACAATGGTTTTGACCTCGTGCGGCGTCAGGTTCTGCGCTTCATCCACAATGACGAACTGACGCGGAATGCTCCGGCCGCGGATATAGGTCAGCGCCTCCAGGTCGAGCTTGCCCTGACGGATCAGAGAATCGGTGGTGGCGCGCGCCGTACTGCTCGCACTCCCATTGCGCTGTTTGCGCGCTTCTTTGTCTTCACCCAGCAGGAAATCGAGGTTGTCGAAAATCGGCTGCATCCAGCTCTGAAGTTTCGCCCCCTTGTCGCCAGGCAGGTAACCGATGTCGTTGCCGAGCGGAATGATCGGGCGCGACACCAGAATCCGGTCGAACACGTTTTCCGTCTGGACCAGCTGCAGCGCCGCTGCGAGCGCCAGGAGCGTCTTGCCGGTTCCGGCCCCGCCCGTCAGCGTCACCAGCTGAACTTCGGGATCGAGCAGGAGATCGAGCGCCATGCGCTGTTCGCGGTTGCGCGGCGAAACGTTCCACACCCGGTTGGTCCGGTTGGGATCGACCAATTTGAGCTTGGTATCCGAGTGAAGACGCGTCAACGCCGCCTGCTTGGGATTCTCGGCGGCGGAAAAGATCATGAATTCATTGATCAGCAAATTGCGTTTGCCCAGCGGAACCTCGTGCGTTTTATAGAGCGCATCCAGTTCGGCGGCCGAGAGCTGACCTTCCGAAAAACCGGTGTACATGGCGCGGTCGTTGACCTTGCCGTTCTCATAGTCTTCCGCCTTCAGCCCCAGCGCATCCGCTTTCAGGCGCAAGTTGATGTCCTTGCTGACGAAGACGACGGGGGGCTCATCCTCCCGCTCATTCAGGCAATAGGCGACCTGAAGGATCCGGTTATCGGGGGAATCCCCGCCGAGGTCGCCGCGAAAAACCTCCGCCAGCGAGGCGTCGATCTTATCCTTGCGGAACTCCGCGGCGGTCAGTACACGGATTTTCCCGGTCGCCACCGAGGAAACCACGCTCAGGGGAACCCCCTCGCGGAGCTGCCCCGGCTTGCCGCTTTTCCGGAGAATATCGAGGCGGCGAATCACCTGGCGCGCGTTGCGGCCGAGTTCGTCGGAATTTTTCTTGAACTTATCCAGCTCTTCCACCACCGCCATCGGAATGACGATGTTGTTATCCTGAAACTTCTCGATGCTCTGCGCGCTGTGCAACAGAACGTTGGTATCCAGCACAAAGGTTTTTACCGCCATAGATTCCTCCCCCACGTGACTCTCCGTTTTTTCTTTTAGAATGCGGGCGCGAGCTGCGTGTCGTACGACTGCGCAGCCTGATCGATCGCCTCATTCCGGGTACGGACGCCCGTACCGGAGGCGATCATGGTGCGTTTGGTGAAGAAGCCCAGAAACACTTCGCGTTCGCTCATGCTGGTCTGGGCGTTGATCACACGCGCGCCGCCCTTGCTCCGGATTTCCTGAGTGAGCAGATAGATCACGCTCTCCACATCCGCGTTGTTCTGGAAAACCGCCATTTTATCGCGTTCCTTGCTGCCGCCGAAAATCGGAAGCCCCCAGAAGGTGTAGCAGGGAATCTCGACCGAAGTATGGCAGACCGCCTTGTCCTCGCGGGAGGCAAGGCCGAGCGCATTGAACTTCTGCGTGGATTCGACCGAAGTGCACCCGGTCATCACAAACGCGGCTCCGCAGACGGCGGCGAACAACAACATTTTCTTCATTTTCTCAATCTCCTTTATTATTTGGTTCTGTCAAGAGCTTTTGCGCCGATGTCGCGGCGGCAGAAACTTCCTTCAAACGAAATCAGGTCGACCGCCCGATAGGCGCCGGCGATGGCTTCGGCAATCGTTTTGCCGCGGGCGGAGACGCCGAGCACCCGGCCGCCGGCATTGACCACCTTGCCCGCTTTGAACGCGGTTCCGGCGTGGAACACCACCGCCCCGGTTGCGGCCGCCTCGGCGAGGCCTTTGATTTCAAAGCCTTTGGTGTAGTCGCCGGGGTAGCCGCCGGAGGCGATCACCACCGAAACGGCGGGATCGTCCGACCAGACCAGCTCCGCTTCGGCCAGGCGGCCCAGGGCGACTTTCTCCAGCACGGCGGCAAGGTCGCCGTCGAAACGGCGCAGTACCGGTTGAATTTCGGGGTCGCCGAACCGGACGTTGAATTCCAGGACTTTCGGCTCCCCGTTGCACACCATGACGCCGACGAAAATGACGCCGCGGAACTCGAGCTTCTCGGCTTGCA
>JAVBSA010000039.1:0-4403 GCA_031556915.1 Victivallis sp. | reverse complement strand
AGTTCTCTGGAAAAGGTATTCTGCACCCCCGATCTGCCGGGGGACCGGATCGACCGGATTTGCGGTGCTCAAGGTGAAACCGTTGCATTTCAGCTGGCCTGCAAGGCGTCGGAGAATACGTACATCGAAATCGAAACGGATTCCCCGTTTGCCGAAGGGGTATTCACTCTGCGCGAAGTCGGCCTGGTTCCGAGCCGTCTTCCGGCGGACCCGGAGGATCCCTATATTCTGAGCGCGCTGCCGGGACTGTATCCCGATCCTCTGCTGCCCCTGAAAGAAAAACGCATCCGCCTTTCCACGAAAAACTGGCATGCGCTGTGGGGGACGGTCCGCATTCCCGAAGATCTGGCTCCGGGAGAATATGAGATCCGATTTCATATTTTCACGCCGCAGAATCTGCGGATCTGGCTGCCGCCGGAAATGCATCACCATACTTCCGTCAAAGTACAGGTCCTGCCTTTTAAACTGCCGAAACAGGAGCTTCTTTCGATCAGCTGGCTTCATGCGGATTGTATTGCGATTCAGCACAATACCCCTTGCTGGTCGGAACCCTGTTGGGAGTTGCTGAAGGAGTATTTCACAAACATGACCGCACACGGGGAGAATGTGCTTTATACCCCCTTGTGGAGCATTCCGCTGGATACGGCCGTCGATGGGGAACGCCCCACCGTCCAACTGCTGGAAATCGAGTATGCCGGCGGCGAATACCGGTTCGATTTCAGCCGGCTGGAACGGTGGATCGACCTGGCTCACGCCTGCGGATTTGAGTTTTTCGAGATGGCCCACGCGTTCACGCAATGGGGAGCGAAGGCTTGTCCCAAGATCATGGTCACGGTCGACGGCAGAGAAGAGAAGCGGTTCGGCTGGCATGTTCCGGCGGATGATCCGGAATATAAAACGTTCCTCTCCCGGTTATTCCCCCGGCTTTTGAGATTTTTCAGGCGAAAAGGATTGTCGCCTGAGAACACATTTTTTCACGTTTCCGACGAGCCGAACGAGAAGATGCTGGAGTCTTACAGTTATGCCGCCGGGCTGATCGCGGAGCTGGCGGAGGATTATCCCATTATCGACACCCTGTCTCATATCGAATTTTTCAAGCACGGCCTGATTCGCCGTCCGATTCCGAACATCGGCGCCTATTCCGATTTTTCCGCTGAACAACTGGAACAGAGATGGGTGTATTACTGCGGCGGCAATTGGCGGAACGGCGTTCCCAACCGTCATTTCGGAATGCCCTCCGCCCGGAACCGCATTCTGGGTTTGCTGCTGTATATTCACCGGATCGACGGATTTCTGCAATGGGGGCACAACTTCTGGTTCACCCAGAACTCCCTGGAGTGGACTCTCGACCCCTACCGCGACGCCGAGGCGGGACACGCCTTTTACGGCGGAGATTCTTTTCTGGTTTATCCCGGCGAAAAAGGCCCTGTGGATTCCCTGCGTTACGAAGTGTTCGCCGAAGGCTTGCAGGGATTGCGCGCCCTGAAGTTATTGGAGTCCAAAATCGGCAGGGACGCAGTGCTGCAGATCATTCAGGAGGGAATCGCCAAACCCATTACAATGAAGGAGTATCCCCGCGATACCCAATGGCTCCTGGACCTGCGGAAACGGGTCAACGATACAATCATGGAGAATTGAGGAGTTGTCATTGAAACTCCTCAATTCTTTCGATCGTTTGTTAAAGCCGTTCCACTGTGATGTTGTTGTCGTTGGCCAGCTGCTCCCAGCGGATCATTTCGAGGTTGGTTTGTTCCGTTCCGTTGAGCGTCAGCCGGGTTACCGGGCCCGCACCGCCGGTGTTGCGGATGGCGAGCGTCTTGCCGCGCCAGCGGAGGTTTTCCGTTGTGCTTCCGGGTTCGGCGGAGTCGCCGAAGGCGATCCCGTCAAGCGTGCATTCGATTCCGAGCAGAAACCGGTAGGCGTTCGAGGCCCACGGTTTCAGGGTGAAGAATTGTTTGCGGCCGGGGTTGTCCGGCGTGAATCCGTGATTCTCATACTCGCAGGTCAGCGCTTCCGGCAAGGTCAGCTTTTTCCAGTTCCAGCCGAGGTCGGCGCGGAACTTTGCCCGGTTCGCCGCCGGATCGAGAAAGTGGCATAGTTCGCGGTAGTAGCGTTCCGTGCTCGGCATGTACATGCCCAACTGGTTGCCGTCCAGCATATAAGCAGTGTCCTTCCAGGAGAGGATCCGGCACCCCTGGCGCATGGCGAAGTGTTCCTTCGCCGCGTGTGCCGCCGCCGGGAGTTTGCCCGTCAGCAGCTCCCCGGCGAACGGGGTCACGTACAAAAGCGCGTACACGGGGTAGTGGCGCCGCGGCGAAAAATCCTTTGCCGACAGCGAATCGTAGAAGCAGCCGGTTTCCGCGTCGAAGAAGCGGTCGAAGTTGTTTCGGGTGCGTTCCGCAAGCGACTGATAATTCGCTGTTTGCATCCCGAGCTTCCGGTTGAGCTCTTCAAGCGCGCGCAGCGCCTGATAGTAGATGCCGTTGTTGAAGACGCTGAGGTCGTCGCCGTCCTGGTCGAGGTCCTCGGGGTGATCGGGGTAGAGTGCGACTCCGCGGATCAAACCGGACTGTTCCACTTCGAGCAATCCGGCGCGGCGGACGATTTCCTCCGCGAACGGAAGGTATTCTCTGGTCTTTGCCTCATCGCCCGAGTAAATAAAGGCCTGATAAAGCAATACCGCATAGAGGCACTGAGCCGGGAACGCCATCGATTTGTAAGGCCGCTGATCCGGGTGCATTTCATGGAAAATACCGCTCTCCGGATCGGCGGTGCGGCGGTAGAAATCCAGCACGTCGAACATTGCGCCGGTTCGGTTGAGCAAGCCGAACGCCTCCGCCCAGACCATGCCGTCCCACCCCCAGACCCAGTATCCGGAGTCGGCGGCGCGGTAGGCGCCGGGCAGATCCTTGACCGCAAACGAGTCGAGAATGTCGGGAGCGTTGTCCATAAAGGAATCGAGCACCGGGTCGCCGGAGCGGAAACGCGGTGAATTTGCCCCGTCCGGGAAACTGAAACATGACGGGGCATGTTTCAGCCGTTCAACGAGTTCCGCCTCTCCGGCATGGCCGAAGCCGAGGATGAAAGAGGCGCGATTGCCGTTTAATTTCTGGGCATAGTAGTGCTTGCGGAAAATCCACGGGGTTTCGCGGAACGCGATCTCCGACGTGCCGATGATTCCGAAGTGGGTCTCGGAATGCGGCGCGGGCGCGACGAACCGGTCGCCGCGCTGGGCGAGCGTGAGGTAGCCGGATTTCTGCTCCGCCGCCACCTCCGCCTCCGGGTAACGGTCGGTGACGCGCCAGAGCGGGAAGGCGTTTTCCACCTTGTCCCAGCACCGGGTCGGCTTATCCCGCCGGGTACAGATGTCGGTGTTGATCAGCTCGAATTCGAGTCCGGCGGGATTGCCGGAAAGCACCTCGAGGTTGAAACACAATTCCTGGTTCGCCACGATCAGCTCATGCCGAACCCGGATTCCCGCCGATTCGCAATAACTGGTGTAACCGGTGGGGTAGATTGTCGTATCGTGAAATTCGAGCGCATAGCGTTTGCCGCCCAGGCGCACGACCGGGCGGAACAGTTCCTGCCATGCCGAAATCGCTTCGGCATGAAAGAATTCCGCATCGCCGCCGCGCTGGTTACCGTAATAGATGATCCGGGTCAGCCCGCCGTGGCGGACCAGGTCCGCCGCCAGGCGGCCGCCGGAAAACGAAATCCGTTCCACCCCGATTCCGTCGGCGAATCCGGGTCGCTCAGTCATGGCGATACCCCGGTTCGGAGGCGACGCCGAAGGCGCAGAAATCGATGATTCCGGGCGGGTTTCCGGGCGGGTAGCCGGTGACGGTCAACCGGAGTTTCGCCGCTATTTGCGGCGCGAACGTTTCATACCGGACCGGGCCGTCGAACTCTTTTTCGCGGCAATCGGCCAGCGTGAAATAACGTTCGCCGTCGACGGAACCCTCGAGCAGGAACCGGAAGCCGGCCGGCAGCGGATTGTGCGGCGTGATTTTTTCGTTGAAGATGATCCGCGCCGCGCCGACATGGAATTTACCGAGAAGGTCCACGGTCAGCGCCGGAGCAAGGTCGCCGGGAGCCGCCTGATAATAGGTTCGGATATAGTTGTCGACCGCGAGGTCCGGTTCGTGGTCGGGGATCCAACTGCTTGCCGTGACCGGCTGCCCGACCGTGAGCGGAAATACTTCCGCCGCCGTACCGTCGGCGAAAACCGGCGTTTCGGAGGGGCCGTCCACATACATCTCGCCGTCGGCGTCGAAACGGACCGGGTCCATGCCGATGCGGCGCTCGAGCCCGCGGAAACGGCGCATCAGGATGGTGTAGAAACACCAGAGCTGCCCGTTGTCATCCTCGACCATGCTGTTGTGCGCACAGCCGTTGATCAATCC
>JAVBSA010000191.1:0-3260 GCA_031556915.1 Victivallis sp. | reverse complement strand
AAAGTTTTTATCCCTGTCTGAACGGGGCAACCACATAATATGACGAGAAGAGAATGAACATCTTTCAGGAACTGAAGGCGCGCGGATTCTGCTATCAGCAGACCGATGAAGAAGCAATCGAAAAACTTCTTACAAGCGAGCAAGTCAAGTTCTATGTGGGCTTCGACCCGACCGGAAACAGTCTCCATGTAGGCCACCTCCTCCCCGTTATGGCCATGCGCCTCATGCAAAAAGCAGGACACGTGCCGATCGTACTCATCGGCGGAGCCACCGCACGCATCGGCGACCCCTCCGGCAAAAAAAGCGCACGCCCCATAATGACACTCGAAACCATCGCCGAAAATGTCGAGTGCCTGCGGAAACAACTCTCGCGCTTCATCAAAGTCGAAGCCGGCGAAGCACACTTCGTCAACAACGCCGACTGGCTCTGCCAGATCGGTTATATCGACATGCTCCGCGAAGTGGGAACCCTCTTCAGCATGAACCGCATGCTCGCACAGGATTCCGTGAAATCACGCCTCGAAGACGGACTCACCTTCCTCGAATTCAACTACTCCATCCTGCAGGCATACGACTTCCTCATCCTCAACCAGCGGCTCGATTGCAAACTCGAAATGGGCGGCCAGGATCAGTGGGGCAATATGGTGGCCGGAACCGAACTCATCCGGCGCAAACTCGGCAAAGAGGTCCATTGCCAGACCATTCCGCTGCTGCTCGACAGCAACGGCGAGAAATTCGGCAAAACCGCCGGCGGCAACAACGTCTGGCTCGACGTCAACCGCACCGGCATTTTCGATTATTACCAGTTCTGGCGCAATTGCGACGACAAACAGGTCGAAAAGCTCACCCTCTATTTCAGCGGATTGCCCGTCGATGAAATCAAACGCATCTGCGATCCCGCCGGAAATATCAACCGCGCCAAAGAAATCCTCGCTTACGAAGCGACTCTCCTCGCCCACGGCGAAGAAGCGGCGCGCGAAGCATTCGTCACCGCCGGTTCCCGCTTCGGCTTCGCCGACCCCGAGGGAAAAGTCGCAACCACAAGCTCCATCCTCAAAATCGATTCCGTCAGCGTCAAAGCGGAACTGCCCCTTACGGAAGTTTCGCAGGCCGATCTCGACGATCCGACCGGATTCACGGTTCCGAAACTCCTGGTGATGGCCGGCTTCTGCAAAAGCAACAGCGACGGCCGACGCCTCATTCAAGGCGGAGCGGTCGCCGTCGGCGACGAGAAGGTGACCGATGTCAACCGTAAAATCACGGCGGCGGATTTCGCATCGGGCGAATTCATTCTCCGTTCCGGCAAAAAGAATTTCCGCCGGGTGATCCTGAAATCATGAAGAAACTCGGAACAATCATCGTGCTCTCCGGCCCCTCCGGGGTCGGCAAGTCCACGCTGGTCGGCGAGGTGCGCAAAGTGATGCCGGAGCTGGAATTCTCCATCTCATGCACCACAAGACAGCCGCGGACCGGCGAGGAAGACGGCGTCCACTACTATTTCCTGATGCAGGATGAATTCGCCCGCCGCGTCGAACGCGGAGAGTTCGTGGAACACGCGCAGGTTTTCGCCAACCGTTACGGAACGCTGAAATCCGAAGTGATGGACCGCGTGAAAGAGGGCCGGACCGTCATCCTCGACATCGACGTGCAAGGCGCGATGCAGATCAAGGAGGCCGCCGCGCACGATCCCGAACTGGCAAAATGCACGGCTTTCGTTTTCATCGGTCCGCCCTCGGTGGAGGCGCTGGAACAGAGGCTGCGGGGCAGAGCGACCGATTCCGAAGAACAGGTGCGTCTCCGGCTCGATACGGCCCGGCACGAACTTTCGTTCTGGAGAAAATACGATTATCTCGTCATCAACGGCGATCTGGCCGAAGCGGCGCGTGAAATGACCGGGTTGTTCCGGAGTTTCGCGTTGCGGACGGGATGCTTGCCGGAGGAGCTCTTTTCATGAACGCGAAGATCGCACTCGGAGTCACCGGCGGAATCGCCGCCTACAAGGCGGCGGATCTTTGCAGTATGCTGGTCAAGGCCGGGTTTGAAGTCCAGGTTCTGATGACGGAGAACGCGCAGCATTTCGTCGGGGAACTGACGTTCCGCACGCTTTCGCGCCGCCCGGTGATCACTTCGTTATGGGACACGCCCGAGCACCGGCCGGAACACGTTGCGCTGGCGGATGAAGCCGCGCTGTTCGTCGTGGCTCCCGCAACGGCGAATTTCCTGGCCAAGTACGCGAATGGAATCGCCGATGACGCCTTGACGACGTTTGCGGCAACGTTCCGGGGGCCGGTCATTCTGGCGCCCGCGATGAACCCGAAGATGTGGGCGGCGCACGCCTGTCAGGCCAATGTGGCGAAGCTGGCGGAACGCGGAGTGGACTTCGCGGGCCCCGAAGCGGGGCGCGTAGCGTGCGGCGCTGAAGGCGTAGGAAGAATGGCGGAGCCGGGGGCGATTTTCGAAGCGGTCAGGACAACACTGAAGTAGGGCGGCGAAGCCGCCCGGGTCCAGGGCCACCCGGCCCTGGCGAGGTTCTTAGGGGCGCGGAGCCCCTAAGCGGAGTTTGAGGCGGAGCCTCAAGTGATGTGCGCGGAGCGAAACAGCTACATCGGAAAAATCTAGATTTTTCCCGTGGAGCGCACACGGTCTTTTCGACCGTCAGGTCGAAAAGACCCCGACCCCTGTCAGGCTCCCACGGCTTATATAACATTTACCAGGAACCAACATGATGAAACAAACTTTTCTCACGGCAACAGTAGCGGCGGCGATCGTTTTCCTCACCGGCTGCGCCACAGGAGGACCGATGAAACAGATTTCTCAAAAGCTGGATAACGGCAACGAACTCCGAATTGCCTACTTCGGCGGCTCGATCACCTGGGGCGCCACCGCGACCGATCCCCTGAAAACCTCCTGGCGCGCCCTTCTCTCCGCGCGGCTCGCCGAAGATTTCCCCGGCGCCCGGATCGTCCCGTTCGACGCGGCCATCGGCGGCAAAGGCTCCGACCTCGGCGTGTTCCGCATGGACCGCGACGTGATTCCGCATAAACCCGACCTCACCTTCGTCGAATTCGCCGTCAACGACGGCACCAAACCCGAGCGGCTGGAGTGCATGGAAGGAATTTTACGCAAACTTCACAACAGCAACCCCGATATGGCCATCGTCGTCGTCATCACCGGCACCGGCAAAGGCAAATTCGAAAGCCCGCGCGAAGAAGATTACACCAAATTGGCACAGTATTACGGAATCCCCGCCATCAGCATCG
>JAVBSA010000391.1:0-3087 GCA_031556915.1 Victivallis sp. | reverse complement strand
CCGGGTGGCGGCTTTTGCGGTAGATTCCGACCGTCGCTCCGCCCGCCATGGCGACCGGAAAGGAGCCGTAAGGGACTGGGGTTGCTGCAAGCTCCATGGTGCCGAATTTGCGGAAACGCATGATGATCCAGCTGCCCGACTGCACCATGCCGAGCCGCTTTTCGGCGAAGAGTTCGATGGCGACGCTGCCCCAGCCGCCGCCCTGGGTGGCGAAGGAGGCGTAATCGGCTCCGCTCGGGATGATGCGGTCCTCCCGGATCCACTGCCATTTCAGCGCGAAGGCTTTGCGGAACGCTTCGCTGTCGACGGCGCTTGCGCTCAAGGTTTCATTGAGCCAGTCGCCGCCGAAGGAACGCGCCAGGTTGAGCGCGTCGATGTCGTCGCAGAAAAACACGTCCTTTTTGCCCGCTTTCCGGGCGGCTTCGACAAATTCGCGGCCGCAGAGGGTGAATTCTTCGACGGTCCACGGCCCCTGCGGCATGGGAACGCCGAGCTCCCGGAACGCGGCGGGATTGACCCACAGCGCCGTTGCGCCGCTCGAACGGAAGAAACCGTACTGGCGGCCGTTGTACATCGCCATCTCCCGGATCGCGGCGGGAACATTGTCGAGCCCGTAACCGCCCGCTTCGGCCCGGTCGGTGACGTCTTCGAGGATTCCGGCTTCGGCGAGGAACTGCAACTGGCCGCTGTAAGCGTCGAGCAGATCGCCGGCGGTGCCGGAAACGCCGTGAATGAGCTTTTTTTCGAGCGACGGATTGTCGGCGTCGATGACCAGTTCCGTCAGCGGAACGGAGATTTCGAGCGGCAGCGTTGGATTCCCCTCCCACAATTCCGGCACATCGGGGCGGCAGAGGGAGACGGCGTTGCGGATCTCTTCGCTGAAGGGGAGGGCGCGGAAACGCTTCAGGTCGTCGGCGTCGGCGATGCGGTGGAGCGTGGAGTGCTTCGCTTCGATCTGCCAGATGTGGAACTGCCGGACCTGGGAAAGGCGGACCGGCGCCCGGTCGGTGACGTAACGCAATACCGGCAAGGCGTTTGACTGATCAGGGCGCAAGTGCCAGGTGACGACTCCGGCGACAATCAGGAGAAGCGCCGCGATGGTGAAGAAGGACTTCATTCGGATTGCTTCTCCCACCGCACCAGCATGCGGGCTTTGACTTCGGGAATCCGGACCGGGAGCGCGCCGTCGCGGCAGGTTTCAAGCTGCGACGCGACGACCTTGCCGTGACGGGGATCGACGGTCTCGACCCGGTAAGTTCCGGCGGGGATTCCGGGCAGCGCCAGGCGCACGTCGCGCAGCGGCACTTCCCCCCGGATTCCAAGCATCGGGTTGAATGCGTTGTAGGAGCTGTTGACGAGATAGAGGAAACCCGAATCGCCGGAGGAAAGCGCGTCGGCCATCAGGAGTTCGGCGGGAGAGTTCACCTTGAGGAGAAACAGGAACTCATGAATCGAAACCCAGTCGCTCTCCGGATTTTCCAGGTCGACGGTCAGCTCGTGCTTGCCCGGCGGCACAACGGCGGTGGTGAACCGCTCCTTGCCTTTGAGTTCGCGGCGGCCGTCGAGATAGGGGGACTCCGCCGCTTTTTTGCCGTCGACGGAGACAATGAGGATGTTGTCTCCGCCGCCGTAGCTGCCCGCGTTGACGACGAACTCGCCGCCGCCGGGGTAGTCCAGCTCGAAAACGGTGGGGTTGCGCCACGCGATGCGGTCGTGCCGTTTGCCGTACACCTTGAGGTTGAGTCCGGGCAGCAGGTGCCCGGCGGAGGAATCGGCCAAATCGATCTTGAACCGGTTGACATCGGCGCGGACTCCCCACACCGGCACGTCGCCGTAGGCGCGGGCGCTGACGATGCGCCGGGCGCCGCCGGGCAGCTCGCCCTCGGCGGAACGGATCTCCACCGGTTGTGCCTTCCATGTTTTTTCATGGAAGCGCAGCGATTCGGCGAAGAGGATCGGGGCGCGGTAGAGGTCCCAGCAATCATTGCGTTCGGTCGGCACGTGACCCCAGACCATGACGCCCGCAAGTTGTTTGCACATACCCTGATAGATGCTGTCGAGCGTGGTTTCTTCGAAGCTGTCGCCGAGGAAATAACACTCCTGTTCCACGTTCGGCATACCGGGGACCCGGCTGAGGAAGGTGGAGAAATAATCCTTGCTCTGTTCGGAGCCGACGCTGAAATTCGCGCCGTAAATGATCGGGCGGCTGCCGCCGGCGACCGCGTGGACATAGTCGCGCATGGTTTTGATCCAGCTCGCGTGACGCGGCAACGTGTCGTGCATGTCGTTCCAGGCGTTGAGCGCCCAGAGCGAAGTGCTGTATCCCCAGCGGGCGAGAATGTAGCGGAGCCGTTTCTGATAGGCTTTGATGGCGCCGGGGTGCGTGAACAGCTCCTCGGGGGTGGCGGTAAAACCGCCGTTTTCAATGTTGTAGGGGTTGAACTTCCAATTGCATTCGCTTCCGGCCGCGAAGGTTTCGTCGTTATCCTCTGTGACGAGCATGATGCGCAGATTCTGTGCTTCGGCCATCGAAAAAATCCGGTCGACTTCTCCGGCGATCATCTGGTTGTAAGAGGTGAGCCCCTGCCATTGGCTCCAGGAGTTGTCCGCCGGGCGGGCGATTGCGGGCATCCACTCGAGCCACGCATAGTGGCAGAGCCAGACCCGCGTGGCGTTCATGTTCCCGGCGGCTTTGCGGAAATAGTAGTCGTAAGTCGGCTCGCCGGGATCCTGGAACCGGGTCCACGGGATATTGGTGCCGCAGGCCCAGAACAGGCTTTTGTCGCCGGAATTTTCGAAAAACTCCGGAGTCTTCGCGGCGATGGCGACGAATCCTTTGGCGGCTGCTGCTGCCGCGGTGAAGGTGAATTCGCCGCTCTCGATTGTTTTGCCGGAACGGTCGCGCGCCCGCAGGCGCAGCGAATATTGCCCCGGCAGAGAGGGCGTGTAACGGAATTGCCAGCCGTTGTTTCCGGTCGCCGTATAGGTGCACCCCGAGGTCATCCGGGTTTTGCCGTCTTTCGGCAGAAATTCTTCGTAGAAAAAGCACGGCAGCGTCGCCTGCCTGCCGTCGGGGCTCCTGACGAC
>JAVBSA010000143.1:0-5080 GCA_031556915.1 Victivallis sp. | reverse complement strand
TGAACGAAATGATCACCAGCGCCATCGAGCAGGACGCCAGCGACATCCACGTGGAACCCGGCGACCTCCAGCTTATGATCCGGTTCCGCATCGACGGCCTGCTGCGGGAATATATGCAGTTGCCGCTCGCCGATTTTCCGGCGATCGCTTCCCGGGTGAAGCTGATCGCCAAACTCAACATCGCCGAAAGCCGCCGCCCGCAGGATGGGCGCATCAATTTCCGCTCCGGCCCGCACGACCTCGATTTGCGCTTTTCGACCATCCCGACCCTGCGCGGCGAGAGCCTCGTCATGCGTCTGCTGCGCAAAGACGCGATGAGCCATGACCTGGGGAAACTCGGCATCCCACCCGAAATTCTCCAATCGTTCGAAAAATTACTGGACTTGCCTCAGGGGATGATTCTGGTGGTGGGGCCGACCGGTTCGGGCAAAACTACCACGCTTTACAGTTCTCTGATGCAGATCAACGAGCCGACCCGAAAAATCATCACCGTGGAGGACCCGGTCGAATACCAGCTCCCCGGCCTCAACCAGATGCAGATGAACCCCAATATCGGCCTCAATTTCGCCGACGGGTTGCGCCATATTCTTCGCCAGGACCCGGATGTGATCCTCGTTGGCGAAATCCGCGACCGCGAAACCGCAGAAATCGCCATCCAGGCGTCGCAGACCGGGCACCTCGTGTTCAGCACCTTGCACACCAACGACGCGGCGGGCGCGATCACCCGGTTGATCGATATGGGAATCCCCGGATTCCTGATCAATTCGGCCCTGGCCGGAGTGCTGTCGCAACGGCTGGTCCGCCGGGTTTGCACGCAATGCAAAGGCGCACGGGAAGGCAAGCGGTGTAAATTCTGCGGCGGCACCGGGTACAAAGGCCGGATCGGGATTTATGAGCTGATGGTGATCGGTGAAGAGTTGCGGAATGCGATCCGCGACAACCGCTCCAGCTCCGAACTGAATGCCATCGCCGTCAAAAACGGCATGATTCCATTGGCCGCCTGCGGGCGTGAACTGATCCGGCAGGGGATCACCACGGAGGAAGAGTTGCATAACGCAGTGGTTTCGACAGAATAGGGAGCATATGGCGTTTTTTCGCTACAGGGTATTGCAAAACGGCAGAAAGACCGAAACCGTGCTGGAAGCGGCTTCGGAAGCGGATGCTTCGCGCATTTTGAGCCGGCAGAACCTCACCGTCATCCGATTCCTCGGCGAAAGCACATCCGGGCATCCGGAAGCCGGAGGCCGCTTTGTTTTATCCCGGCGCGGCAAGTTCAATATTTATCAGTTCACCGACCGGCTCGCCCCTTTGCTGGAAGCGGGGATTCCGTTGGAACAGACCCTGGCCATCATCGAGGAAGGGATGAAAAACAGTCCGGGCGTTACGGTGGTTCAGGAGCTCCGGCGCGGACTGCACGAAGGCAAGAGTTTCTCCGCGCTCCTGCGGGCGCGTGAAAACCATTTCCCGCCGCTTTTCGCCAGCCTGGTGGAAACGGGCGAGGAAACCGGCTGTCTCGCCGAAGTCGCCAAGGAGCTGCAAAGGTTCATGAAGGATTCAAAGGAGTTCAAAGAATTCGTCATCACCAGCTCGATTTATCCCGCGATCATCGTGCTGGTGACGATGACGATGATCGTTTTGCTGTTCACCTTCTTCATTCCGCGTTTCGCCAAGCTGTTCAACGACGCCGGGAAAGAACTGCCATTCCTGACCAAAGTCATGCTGGAAACCGGAAACCTGATGCAATCGATCTGGTGGATCTGGCCGATCCTGATCATCGCCGTTATCGCCCTCTGGAAAAAGTCGAAAAGCAACGGCGCACTGAAAGTCTGGAAAGATAAAAACGTCTTGCGCCTGCCGCTGGTCGGCCGCATTGTCAAAGGCGTCCAAGTCAGCCGCTTCATTCGAACGCTGTCGATCATGGTTGGTAACGACGTCGGCATCATCAAAGCGGTCAACATTTCCTCACGAATCCTCCAGAACGGAGTCATCGCCGACAGCTTTTCCGCCGTAACAGCCGAACTCCGCTCCGGTCACAAGCTCTCGACCGCCCTGGGGAAAAGCCCGTATATGCCGGACGGAGCACCCTCCATGCTGCGGATCTCCGAGGAATCCGGCGACGTCGCCCAAATGCTGACCCGAATCGCGGAGAGCAGTGAAGCCGAAGTAAAAACACACCTCAAGCGGCTGCTGACCGCGATGGAACCGGCGATCATTCTGGTTTTAGCCGGGTTTATTGCCCTGGTAGTTTTAGCGGTTTTCCAAGCCATCATGCGAATGAATTCAATATAGGAGAAATGGATTATGAAAAAGAAACGTTATTTTACCCTCATCGAAATCCTGGTTGTGATCGGCATCATCGGTTTGCTGACGGCTATCGGCACAACGGCGATGGTCAGCCATATGAAGTCGGCACGCATCAAGACCGCCCAGGCCCAGATCGCCCAATTCAGCACTTCCATCACGTCATTCGAGATGGACATGAAGCGGCTGCCGGACGCCAATGTCGGTCTCGGAGAACTCATCGAAAACACGTTGGGCAGCGACAAATGGAAAGGTCCGTACCTTGAAGTGGAGGAGGTCCCGAAAGACCCGTGGGACAACGACTACATTTACCAGGTGGAGAACGGCCGGTTCCTGATTATTTCCTACGGCGCGGACGGTCAGCCGGGCGGCGAAGGCGACAATGCCGATATTACAAGCCGGGGAATCCGGAAAAAATAATGAAACCATACCGGAACTTTACGCTGATTGAAGTCCTGGTGGTGATGATGATCTTTACTCTGATCGTCGGCATCGCCGTGGGGGCAATGCGTAAAATTCCGGCGTTGGTATCGCTCCGCCAGGTGGTGAGTGAGCTGAAACAGCAATGCGCCGAATCCCGGCGAACTGCCTCCGGCCAGCGCCGGAACCTCACGATCTGGTATGATCCTGAAACCGGGTGCATCCATTCCGAGGAAGCCGAAATTCTGCTGCCGGACGATCTCGCCATTCGGATCGGGCAAACCGACATCCGGCAGGAGAATAAGAAGCACGATTTGTTTGTGCTCTTCCCCGATGGTTCGGGGCAGAACCAGCGGTTGGAACTCGTGCTCGGTTCCGATTCCGTCATCGTCACGCTGTCTCCCTTAACCGGCAGGATTTATTCGGAAGATGGCAAAGCAAACTAAATTTTTCACCTTGCTGGAAGTATTGGTCGCCCTGGCGATCATCGCCTTGGCGGTGACCGCTACCATGTATGTGATGACCGCTTCCGCGCGCCGAGTACAACGCGCCGAACGCTTCCGGATCGAAAGCCACCGCCTGGCGAATGCGGTGGAATTTTTCATGCTCTATCCCCTCGGAACCGCTATGGAGGAGAAGTTTTTTCCGTACAAAAACATGAGCGTGGAGTGCAACTATACGGAACCGGAGCTCTCCGAAGGTGTGGAACCGGAAATTGGCGAGCAGCGTTTGATGACCATGACCGTCGAAATCACCGGCGAGATTACGGCAAAACTGAGCATCGACCGGATCGTGGAGGCGGATAAATGATGAGGAACCGCCGTTTTACCCTGGTCGAAGTCATCATCGCCCTGGGGCTGCTCTGTCTCGTGGCCGTGCTGTCTGCCGGAATCCTGCAGTCCGTCCAGCGCCTGTGGGGCGGGATTCAGGCAAACAGCGCCGATCTGGAAGCCTTGCAGAACATCGACCGGATCGCCGATTATACGCTCAAAAACATGGTCCCGTTCCATTGGCCGGACGCGGAAACCAAGGCCGACCGGCAGGTCTTCCGGGGCAATCCCGATTCGATTCTTTTCGCCCACCTTCATCGCAGCGTCAGCCAGGATTCGGGCGGCATCCGCTTTATCGAACTGCGTCTGGAGAATAAACAGCTTGTCGCCCGTTACCGGGAAACGCCGCTTCTTTACTGGCTCGGCGAACCTGTCGACGACTCAACCACCGTGAAGGAGGTGATTGCCGGAGGCATCGAGAGTCTGAGCTTCGAATACGCCGACCGCGAAGGCGATGAAATCCTCTGGTACGCGGATTGGGATGAAGACGCCAAAAAGCAAATTCCGCTGGCCGTCCTGATGAAAATACGGTTCGAAGACGGCACCGAAGAGCAATGGCTCCGCCGCACGGCGGGGAGTTCCTGGAATACCTCTTACGGCAGGAGGCAATATTGAAACGGCGCAAGCGAAATTCGGAGAGCGGCGTCGCACTGATCACCGCGCTGTGCCTGCTGATGCTTGTCTCGCTCCTGGCGGCGTCGGCCGTGGCGTTATCGCAGTATGCGGAACTGGACTCCTACACCTATTCCAGCTTCACCCGTTCGGCCTATGTGGCCGAGGGGGCGGCGAACCGCATTTACTGGCTGATCCTGAACGACCGCAAGAAGAACCCGCAGCGCAGCCTCGCCCCCGATCCCAACGCGCCCGCCGAAGGCGGAGAGCGTTACCGGGCTGACGGAACCGCCCGTATGCTGGAAAATTATGCTGAACAGACGGTTTCCTACCGGATCACCGACGCGGTTTCCGGCATGGATATCGCCGGAACCATGCCCCAACGCGACCTGATCGCCGCCGTCAACAACCTTGAAACCGGTTCCGAGGAACGCCGGAAGTACGAAACCATCGGGAACCGGATGCAGGACTATGTCGACAGCGATGACCTGGTGCGCCTGAACAGTCTGGAAAGTAAGGAATATCTCGCGGCCGATCTTCCCCACCTGCCGCGCAACCGGCCGTTCCAGTTCCGAGAGGAATTGCTATGGATTCCAGGCATCCGGGAGATCTGCCAACCGGACGAATCCGGGCGCATGACCGGCGTCCGCCTGATCGCACCCCAAGGGCTGACTCCGGTGGCCGGCCGTCCGAGCCTCTCTTCGACGCCTGTAAGCCAGATCGCGGACCGCTGCCGCCTGACCCCGCTGGAGGCCGAACAACTTAAAGAGGCATTCGCGCTGTGGAATTCGGAAAAAAAGCAGGTGCAGGATTCACTGCCGCCCGGCTTCCTGCAGAAACTCGAAATCTACTACAGCAACCGCGAATCCGGCTATTATACCGTGCTGATCGACACCTCGCACGATCGCCAGCCGGGC
>JAVBSA010000408.1:0-3673 GCA_031556915.1 Victivallis sp. | reverse complement strand
GTCCGACGAGTCCAATGCTCTTCACTTAACGGGAAATGCCATTTTTTTGACCACGAAACACACGAAACACACGAAAAAATTCAGAAGAAAAAAACTTTCGTGTTTTTCGTGTGTTTCGTGGTCCTTTAAATGAAGAGTATTGGTCCGACGAGTCCGACGAGTCCGACAAAGAGCGTTTTTAGCTCACAAAAGCCTTGCGAAAAGACTCATTACGCATCGGGTGATATTTTCCCTGTTTTTGTTGATAAATTCAAGGTTATTTGCGGAGGACACACTATATTCTAAGAAACCGGGAGGTACTGATGAAAAATCGTAATAATTTTGCTTTCGACATGTTATGCCTGGAAAATCGGGAAGATGAAATTCTCCGGGTCGCCGCGGAGGCCGTGCGCATTGCTCCCTGCGGCGGATGCATTGAAATCGACATCGCCTTTGCTCCGTACCGTTACGCGGGGCGGGATTTTGTGAAACTCCCGGAAGCTGCCGAAGTATGCACTTTCTTTCTGCGAAGCTACGCCGGCGGGATCCTCCGGCTGGGGAATGCGCGGGAGTCGACTTCGCCGATGCTCGAATTCGCTCCGGACCTGAAGGAGGAAGAGCTGATTGTCAACGGCCTTCGAATCGAAACGGCGGCGGGCGAATTGCGCGCCTCGTTTGAAGCGCCCGCCACGCCGTTCGAACCGTGGGAAAACTGCCGGGAACTGCCGGTCAAAGCGGATTTCTTCCCGCTGACGCTCTACCCCGACGGCAAAACTCCGGTTGCCTTTCACGGCAGCGATATTTTCTGCGAGGGGGCTTTCAATTCGGTTCCGCTGGCCTATACTTCGCGCGAGACGCTCTGGTCGCTCCATGCCGCACCGAACGAAACCTTCACTGGAACGGGGGAGCGGTTCAGTAAAATCGACCTCGCGGGCAAAACCGTGACGCTGGAGAATGTCGACGCGCTCGGCTCCAACTCCCGGCGCGCATATAAAAACACGCCTTTCTACCTCTCGAGCGCCGGGTACGGGCTTTTTATTCACACCTCATATCACACCGTGCTTTCGTTCGCCGATATTTCGACCTGCGCCGCACAGGGGATGGTCGACAGCCGTACGCTCGATCTCTTTTTCTGCGGCGGAGAAACGCCCGAGCGGATTCTTTACAACTATCGCAGGCTGACCGGGTTCCCGCCGGAGCTGCCGCTCTGGAGTTACGGCGTCTGGATGAGCCGCATGACCTATTTCTCCGCCGAAGAGGTTGACGGAATCTGTGAAAAAATGCGCGCGGAACAATTTCCCTGCGATGTGATTCATGTCGATACCGGCTGGTTCGAGCGCGATTGGGTGTGCGACTTCAAATTCAGCCCGACCCGTTTCCCGGAACCGGAGAAGTGGCTGGCGAAACTGCGGAGCCGGGGATTCCGGGTGACACTCTGGCAGATGCCGGACCTCTCTTCCAATAATCCGCTGCTGCCGGAAGCCGAGAAAAACGGTTACGTCGCATTGCGGAAGAAGGAGAGCAAAAACGCGTCGGATTTCAGCGACGCCAACATCAAGGCATGCATCGATTTCTCCAACCCCGAGGCGGTCAAGTGGTATCAATCTCTCCTTGCCGGCCTGTTGAAGAAGGGGGTCTCGGCCATCAAGACCGATTTCGGCGAAGCGATCGACCCCGAAGCGGTCTACAACTGCATGAGCGCGGAGGAACTTCACAATCTGTATGCGCTCATCTATCAGAGAGCCGCTTTTGAAGTCACCAGGGAGATCACCGGCGAAGGAATCATCTGGGCGCGTTCCGGGTGGGCCGGCAGCCAGCGTTATCCGCTGCACTGGGGCGGCGACGCCTCTTCGACCTACGACGGGATGCTCGGCTCGCTGCGGGGCGGACTGCATTTCGGCTGCTCCGGGTTCGCGTTCTGGAGCCATGATGTGCCGGGATTTTACGGCTTCCCCTACTTTCTCGGCAGCAAGCCGGAGGAGATGGTCTATCTGCGCTGGACGCAGTTCGGCGTATTCACCTCGCATCTCCGCTACCACGGGTGCTGGCGGCGCGAACCGTATGAATACCCCGGAATCGCGGATACGGTGCGGGAATTCTTCAAGCTGCGTTACGCGCTTATCCCTTACCTGGTCTGCGAAGCGCGCAAGAGCGTGCGTTCCGGCATGCCGCTTCTGCGGCCGATGTTCCTGGCGTATCCGGCCGACCCGGCCTGCCGTCATCTCGACGACCAGTACATGCTGGGGGATTCCCTTCTGGTCGCGCCGGTCTATACGGCGGACAATGTTCGGGATCTTTACCTGCCGGCGGGCGAATGGGTCGATTTCTGGACGGGCGATTTTGTTCCGGGCGGCCGTTACCTCCGCAATGTCGTCAGCGACGCAAAGCACATTCCGGTCTTCTGCCGCAAGGGGGATTCCCTGACGCTTTACCCGGAACCGGTGCAATGCACCGATGAAATGGAGCCGGGTAAATATGTCTCGGTGAAACTCGACGGCATCGGCATAGCCGCCGCGCTCCCCGGACTCAAACTGAACCTGTAAAAAGATGGGGCCGGCGTTTTGCCGGCCCCGTAACCCTAATACTCTTCATTTAAAGGACCACGAAACACACGAAAAACACGAAAGTTTTTTTCTTCTGAATTTTTTCGTGTTTTTCGTGTGTTTCGTGGTCAAAAAAATGGCATTTCCCGTTAAGTGAAAAGCATTGGCCCCGTAACCCTTATTGGTTCTTCTTTTCGCGTTCCTGCTTCTCGAGCACCTTGACGGCGTCGTGAATGGTTTCGGCGATCTTCTTCATGCCGCGGTCGTTGGGGACGGAACCGAGCTTGTACCGGTAGCCGCCGCAGGCCGGGTTGCCGCGCACGTTCTTCAGCGAAACATACATGACGCCCGCTTCGGCGGCGGCATCGGCGATGGGTTTCTCCAGATCCAATCTGCTCCAGGGGCCGACGCAGATGACGGGGGTTTCCTTGTCGCCGCGGAGTTCCCGGAGCATCTTCAGATAAGCGGCGCCATACTCTTTCGGGGTGATTCCGCCCTTGTACTCCTCGCCGATCTGCACGATGATGAGTTCCGCGTTGTTGCTCCAGGTACTTTCCTGCGTCCGCGCGGAGATGCTGTCGATTCGGATGTTGAAATTGACTTCCGGATAATCGCGCCTGATCATCGCTTCGAGGCAATGGACATAGTCCTTGTCTTTCGCGGAAGCGGCCATGCCCCAGTCGCCCTGCCAGCCCAGCTCCGCATCCGGAGCATGCATGGTGATTTTGTCGCCGACAATCAGAATCTCTTTCCACTCGGGCACACTCGCGCACCCTGTCAACAGCAGCAGCGGAAGCGCTGCAAACATCAGAAAACGCATAAAACCTCCTATTAAAATAGATGCTTAAAAAAATAACCCGGAAAGCGCACTTTTTCAAGCTGCTTTCCGAATTATTTTAAGCGTGACTATCTGCCCGGGAGGGAAAAAGTGCTAAGCTTTGTTTTCGCGTTTGATGAATTCGCGCAGGCGTTGGAACACCGCGTAGAGGGCCGGGATGAAGAAGATGCCGACCACCGTCGCCAGGAGCATTCCGCAGAAGGCGGTGACGCCGATGGCGCGGCGGCTGCCGGCGCCCGCGCCGTTTGCCAGGACCATCGGGAACAACCCGATGACCGTGCTGTACGCGGTCATCAGCACGGCGCGGTACCGG
>JAVBSA010000569.1:0-7995 GCA_031556915.1 Victivallis sp. | reverse complement strand
CCCCGGGTTTCCTCAATGTCGGGGACCGGCAGTTCATCTACATGCCGGTCGTCTACCCCTGGCAGCACTTTTACCGCCGCGAAAACGAGGCGGAACCGATCCGCCGCCGCTTCGCGCCGTGGGGATTCGAAACCGGTTGGGAGTATTTTCCGAAATTCGCCGATTACGAAGCGCTGGCCGCTTCGATCCGCCAGGCCGTGACCCGCAGCGCGATCGGCGTGGCCGAGAGCCGCCCCGGCGGTTACGTCGCGCTCCGCACGGATCAGGGCGAAGGGCGGTTGCTCACCCGTCCGCTCCGGGCGAAGGGCAAGCTCGCAATCAACGCCCGCACTTCGGGGGAGGGGGAGATCCGGATCGCGCTCCTCGACGGTTCCGGCAAAGCGGCGGCGGAACGGACGTTCCGGGGCGATCAAGTCGACGCTCCCCTCTTCGACACCCTGCCGCCGGGGGAATTCCGGCTTGAAATCAAACTCCGTAACGCGGAACTCTTTTCCCTGAAATTCCATTGATTCCATGAAACGATACCGAAAACCGTTATTGATTGCCGGGGTGGGGCTTTACCTCGTCCTGGGAATTTACCTGATTGCGACTTCCCACGACGCGCCGCCCGAAACCGGCCGGACCCGGCAGCTGGTCCTGGCGGTTCCGGCGGGCGTAAAAACCGCGCCGGTCTACCGCGAGGCGGTACGTGAATTCGAGGCGGCGCACCCGGATATCTCGGTGCGGCTGCTGGAGACTTCCGGCAACTTCTACCAGAAGGTCACGGTGATGATCGCCGGGAGGATCGCGCCCGATTTGATGTGGATGGGGCAATCCTTCAACGAATTCGCCGAGCGCGACATCTTCCTCGATCTCTCCGACCGGGTCGAACGCGAGATCGACCTCGGAGATTACCCGTCGGAAATCCTCGACCTTTACCGGAAAAACGGCCGCCTTTACGGACTGCCCTTCGGCATCGACGCAAGTTTCATCGCCTATAACCGGAAGCTGCTGCGGGAGGCGGGGCTGCCCGATCCGCCGGACGACTGGAATTACGATCTCTTCCTGGAATACGCCCGCAAGCTGACCCGGCGGGATGAACAGGGGCGGATCCGCACCTTCGGCTTCAACACCACCTTGCCGGTGGAGATTTTCAATGCCCGGCTCTTCGACCCGGAAACCGGTCTCGCCGCCTGCGATTCGCCCGAAATGCTTCGCTTTTTCCGTGACAACCTTGCGATGATGAACGACGAACGGGTGATTCCGACCGCCGCCGACAACAGCGAAATCGGTTCCGATACTTTGAGTTTGTTCCGGCAGGAGAAGGTCGCGATGATGCTCTCGTTCACCATGCGCTGGGACCGCGCCTTTGAAATCCTGAAGGATGCGGATTGGGGCGTCACTCTTTCACCCAATGTCGAACGGCAGGCGCAATGGGCCAGCAGCCAGGCGATCTGCATCTATCGCGGCACCCGGGAGCCGGAGGCGGCGTGGGAACTCTGCAAATTCTTTCAGCGCAAAGAATTCCAGATGGCGATGAGCTGCCGTTCGCTCCCGGCGCGCCGCAGTTTCGCCCGGGAATTCATCGACAATGCTCAAAATATGCCGCACAACTTCCGGGTCATGCATCAAGTGCTCGAGGTGCTGGCCCCGACTCCCCGGATGCCCAACCTTCAGGAACTGATGGCGGTCTTCAACCGGTATCGCGGCGAAATTTTCGCCGGCCGGAACAATCCCGAAGAGGGCATGGCCCGGTGCGCCGCGGAAATCAACCGCCGGATCGAACTGAACCGCGCCAGAAAGGAACGCCGATGAACAGAAGGAGTGTTCGCGACAACCTGATCGCATGGGCTTACCTGACCCCCAATCTTTCCGGCTTCCTGGTTTTTACGCTGGTCCCGGTGGTGCTGGCTTTCGCGCTCAGCTTGTACCGGTGGGATATTTTCCACACGCCGGAATTCGTCGGGCTGGAGAATTTCCGCGATCTGCTCGGCTTCACCCGCATCGACGGCGCCTGGGCCGCCCGCGACCCGGAATTCTGGCACTATCTCGGCAACACCTTGTTCCTGATGCTGGGGATTCCGGTCAACATGGTCATCTCGCTCTGGATCGCCATTTTGCTCAACCGCAAGCTGCGCGGAATCACGGTCTTCCGCACCGTCTTCTATCTGCCGACCATCTGCGGCGGCGTCGGGATGTATCTCCTGTGGGGGCTCATCTTCGCCCCCGAACTCGGCATCATGAACCGGTTGCTCGAGACGGTCGGCATCTCCGGCCCCGGATGGCTCACCGATTATTACTGGGCCAAGCCGACGCTGATCCTGATCGGCCTCTGGGGCGCGATGGGGGGCAGCAACATGCTGCTTTACCTGGCCGGGCTCCAGAATATTCCGCTGGAACTCTATGAGGCGGCGACCATCGACGGCGCCAGCCGGTTCCGCCAGGTTCTCCACATCACCGTGCCGATGCTGGCGCCGACCAGCTTCTTCATTTTCGTGATGTCGGTGATCCACGGGTTCCAGGGGGGATTCGAAAGCGCCTTCGTGCTGACCCGCGGCGGCCCCGCCGGCTCGACCACAACGCTGAGTTACTATATCTACAACCACGGTTTCATCTGGTTCAATATGGGATACGCCGCGGCCATTTCGCTGGTGCTGTTCGCGATTGTGCTGGTGATCACCGTCATCAACTGGCGTTTCGGGGGGGAGAGGCAATGAAAGTCCGCTGCGAATATATCCTCGTTTATTTCCTGCTGGTCCTGATCGGCATGACCACGATCTTCCCGCTGGTCTGGATGGTGGTCACCTCGCTCAAACCGCCCGAAGCGGACGTCTCCGACCTGCGGAGCTTATTCCACTTCACCTTCGATTTGCAGAATTACCGGGAGGTGTTCGGTGAAACCCGGCTCTTCCGCAATCTGCTCAACAGCTTCTTCGTCACCGTCTCCGTGACGGCGGGCAAGGTGTTCACCAGCAGCCTGGCGGCCTACGCGTTCGCCCGGATGCGTTTCTTCGGGCGCGACCGGATTTTTCTCGGCTACCTTGCGACGCTGATGATTCCCGGAACGGTGACGATGATCCCGACCTTCCTGCTGCTCCGGGCGTTCGGCTGGGTGGACACCTACCTCGCGCTGATCGTGCCCGCGCTCTTCACCGCTTACGGAACGTTCCTGCTGCGGCAGTTCTTCCTGAGCCTGCCGCGCGACCTCGAAGAGGCGGCGATGATCGACGGCTGCAGCCACTGGGGAATCTACCGGAACGTGATCCTGCCGCTGTCGCAGAACGCGCTCCTGACGCTCGCCATCCTCACCTACATGGGAACCTGGAAAGCGCTGATGTGGCCGCTGATCGTCACCCACAGCCAGAAGCTTTTCACCATGCCGGTGGCACTCTCCAAGTTCAACGAGATGAGTTCGGGCGGCTACGTCGCCTGGAGTCTGCTGATGGCCGGTTCCGTCATCATGGTCCTGCCGATGCTGGTGATTTTCCTCTTCGGCCAGCGCTTCTTCCTCAAGGGGCTGATGGTCGGCGCGGTCAAGGGGTGAGACGGTAGAAGATGCCGTCTTCCATCCGAATCCTGAGGGTGAGCATTTCGCAGGCGATCCGGTCGGCCCGGCTGTTGTTCCAACGGAGTTGGTGAGTCGTGGAATTCCCGGCAACCGGGATCGATTCCGCAAAGGAGCGGCCCGGGAGCGCGTTTCCGTTGAGGTCGGCGAGCTCGCAGCGCAGATTCCCCCGGATATCGGCGTCGATCGCCGCCGCGCCGTCGGTGAACAGGAAAGGCCCCGCTTCCACCACCCCGGTTCCGGAGACGCCGAGCAGCCGGCCCTTGGGGATTTCCGCCGCGCGGATCTCCCGGCGACGGGGCAGGGGATGTTCCAGGAAACGGTTGTTGTGCAGATAGTAAGAGACGGAGTAATAGACGCGCCACACGTCGGTGCAATCGACGAGGTGATGCGCGGTATGGATCAGCCCGGCTCCTTCGCCTTCATCCTCCAGCCGGAGGAACGGCTGCTTCCACGGGCGTTCCCAGTACCGGCCGTCGCGGCTGACGATCAGCTCCGGCTCGATCACCTGCCTGTCGCAGGGATAGCGCCCGAGCATGCCGAGCCGCCAGGAGCCGGAGCGCGTCACGCCGTTGAGATAGTAATATTGAAGCTGGTACGGGCCTTCGGCGTCGAAGGGTATCACCAATTCCGGCAGACTCCATTCGATTCCATCGCGACTGGTCCGGCGCTGGATCAGCCGGAAGAATTTCGGCGCGTTGTCGAATTCGGTCCGGTTGGGGCCGCCGGCCGGATTTTCCGCGAGCCAGACCGAGAAGGTCTCGAAGCCGCCCTCCGGCAGCCGGTAGGTGGAAGTTGCGTCGTTGGAGAGGAGGCGGCGGCGGCGCACCATCTCTTCCGCGCTCAAATTCCGGATCGCGTCCGGCGAGTTGACGCTGCGCGGCACCAGCCCCTGGGAGCCGGCTTTGCCGCCCGCTCCGACGTCGACCGGGTGAACCAGGCAGGGGCGGTCGAAATTGCGGCATTTCCACCGGATCCCGTCCCCGCTGCCGCAGCAGACGTAACGGACGAATCCCCGGTCGAAGTCGAACACCCAGCCGAAGAGCTTCCACTCCGGATCATCCGCGGAAGGGCGGAGAATCGAAATGTGGCGGATGACCGCGCCGTCGGAAAGCCCTTCGAACACGAGCTTTTCCCGGTAGCGCCAATGGATTCCGTCGTCGGATTCCGCATAGCGGGCGACCTGGCCCGGTTCGTTTTCGCCGGTCGGATTTTCCGCGATGTAGTACATCCGCCACTTGCCTTCCACGTCGCGGAAGACCGGGCTGCCGAAGACCGAGTTGGCCGCGCCCGGCTCCGGCGTCACGTCGCCGAGGCGGCGGAGGTCGGGGCCGCAGCAGGAGAGGGAGCCGGAAAAACGGACCTTCGCACTGTCGAAGGCAATCATTTGTTTACTCCCAGCTGATTTCGTAGGCGAAATAGGCGTCGGGAGCGGTCACGGCGGCAGCCTTGAAGGCGTAGCCGCCCGGCGCTTTCGCCACCGTCAGTTCCTTTTTGCGGCTGCCGTCGTACTTGAGCGCCCACACCTTGGGGAGCGCGGAGTTTTCACTTTGCAGCAGGAACTCGACCTCTCCCTGCCGAAGCAGGAACGGCGTTTCGCCGATCTCGTGGACGAGGACTCCGTCTTTGGTGTATTCCAGCGTGGTTCCGCTGTTCCTGAGATCGGTGATGTAGAAGGCGATCAACCGTTTGGAATTGGCGAGCGTTTTGCCGTCGAGGCTCCCGGCGAAACAGAGCCCTTCGCCCTTGTTTTCCCGGACGGTGAGGAATTTCCCGGTCTGTTCGGCCAACTCCGCGGGGAAGAAGAGGCATTCGCTCGCCGGGGTCAGGATTTTGCCCGATTTCCCGGCGGAATCGGTCACGATCCGCTTGTTGGTTCCCAGCACAAGCTGCGGTTTGAAGCCGGGCAGGAACTGTTTCAGGTGCGAGAACATGGATTTGTTCACGGGAATCGGGTTTGCGGCTTTCAGCTTCGCCGGAATCTCCTTCATTTCGTCGGGAACGGCCACGGCGGAATAAGCGCCGAGCTCGGTATTTTCATTCCAGACGACCGTTCCGATCCGGGTGCGCAAACTCAGGTCGCGGTAGAGCTTGGGGTAGGTGGGGCCGCCGGCAAGATCGAGCTGGGAATAGAGGAATTCCGGCGTGAGCACCAGGGGGATCGTGACCGGGAACGGCTCGATCTCCTGTCGCAGCAGCAGCTTGCCCGCGATCCGGGTCGAGAACATCATCATCGGGTTCATCGACTGGACATGGTTGGTCGGAGCGAGCTTGGGGCCGAACGCATGCTGGGGGAACGGAGCCAGGCAGTAGAAGAAGATTCCGCTCCAATTCTGCGACAGCGCGGTCGCCGCTTCCACCGGCGGCATCATCGCCGAATGGGGCGACGGATAACTGACGTTGTATTCGCCGACGAAGAAGGGCTTGCCCAGGATGCGCCCGGCGGCGGCCCCGGCGGTCGAGTCCCACTTGTTCGCGAACGGATTGTTGTGGCGCAGGATGTAGGGGCCCTCTTTGCGTTTTACGCGGTTGGTGTCATGTTTCCGGTAAAGGTTCCAGTAAGCGTGGATGTCCACATAATCCACCTCGGGATTCGAACGGTGGATGGAGTAGATCATGTTGGCCCGGAATCCCAGGTCGGTGATCGGCTGCTTCACGCCGAGTCCGCGCAAGTAAGCCTTGAAATCGAGATAGGCGGCCTCATGCAGCTCCATGACGAATTTCGGCAGCGCTTCTTCGATCTCCTGTTCGGTTGGCGTTTTGCCCTGTTCCTTCATCCGTTCCAGATAGGCGCGGCGGTAGACGGCGACGCGCTGGGGGCGGGTCGGCAGGGGGGCGTAGGGGGAGTTCTCATTGCCGGATTCGAGCGTGACCAGCGCGGGATCGTCCATCACGCGTTTTCCGGTATAGGGGTTCACGCTGGTCAGGAGGTTGCGGGCGAGATCGCGCAGATACTGCTTCGCCTGCGGGGAAATGCCGTAGAGCATGAAAAGCTCGGTCCGGATCTTCTCGCCTTTGTATTCCGGGACATCCGAGATGTAATCCTCCTTCAGATATCCCCACGAAGCCAGCGGCATGGTGTAATAGACGCCTTTTTTGCCGAGGCAGTACATGAAGTAATGGAACTGGTCGAGTTTCGCCGGATCCAGTTCGGCGGTGCTTTTGCCGCTGCCCCAGCTCGCGGCATCGGGATCCGCTTTGATGAGGAAATCCGGGTAGAGGTGGAACCGGACCGCGTTGAAGCCGCACGCGGCGATCATATCGGTCAGTTGTTCCGCCTGTTCTTTCGGGAGGAACGGGAGGCCGTGGGGAACGCCGACGCCGTTGAAAAACACCTTGCCGCCGGAACCGTCGGCGTAAAGGAAGTTCTCCCCCGAAATGCGGACCGGCTTCACCGGGGGGAGGAGCGTGGAAAAATCGAGCGCGCTCCCTTTCCGCATCTCATAAGGGTTCCATTCGACCGTCTTCCATTCGTCGTTCGCCGTAAAGGTTACGGTTTTCCCTGTTTCCTGCGCGCCGGCGAACAGCGCGAGTGAGGCGGCGAGCCCCAGAAATACATTTCTCATCGATGATCCTTTCATTAAAACATGGTGGTGCCGGAGGATGTGCGCCGCCAGAGATTGGGAAACTTTGTATTATCGAACAATGCCGCGTCCCGGGGGCTGAGGCTGCCGACGTGACCATCCACATACGCGATATTGGCAAAATCGTTGTGCCGGAAGGCGACACTGGCGATCGAGTTGGAATAAAGCGCGGGGGAAACCCCCGGATCCTTGTCGAGCAGCATCGCATGAAAAGCGGGCCGCCTGATTTTAGCCAGCCGGTAGTTGGCCAGCATATAGTTGTAGGAGTACGAGAGATAGAGCTTGTCTTTGGTGTCGTTGGCCGGGCAGAAAAACAGTTCCATCTGGCGGTAACCGTTCTTTTTGTAACCGGATTTGATTTTCGAGCCGATGCAATCCTTGAAATCCATCTTCTTGGATGCGTCGGTTTCGCCGTTGTTGTCGTCGTGGGAGGGAAAGATTTCCCGGTTGTCCTCCACATAAAGCAAACAGGCGAACGCTAGCTGCTTTTCGTTGCTGATGCAAGTGGCGGCATAGGAACGCGCCCGCGCCTTGCTGAGCGCGGGCAGCAGCATCGCCGCGAGAATGGCGATAATCGCAATCACGACCAGGAGCTCGATCAATGTAAACTGTTTCCGCCGTTTTCCGGTTTTCATTTCAGGTCCTCCTTTGTGCTGGACCATAATTATGTCCGAAAATACCGGAGTTGTCAACAGCACAAAATCATATTTGAAAGCATGAAATCACGATTTCCTTTTTCCGCGCTTCCCGTGGGGTTGACAAATCCGTTCTTACAGCCTATACTAAGATTAGAATTCGCAGGAGGAACATGGACCAGAAACTCAGCAATTCCCTGAACGCCGTTTTCAACAACCTGACGTTATTCAA
>JAVBSA010000606.1:0-3462 GCA_031556915.1 Victivallis sp. | reverse complement strand
ACAGTTCAATCAGTGTGAAAGGAAATCTTCTTTTCATACGGAACTCTCCTGACTTTATTGTTTTTCTGTGAGCGGCAGGCGGTTGGCCACCGTGTCGCGAATCGTGAAACGTTCCGGAATCGTCACATGGGGCTCCCTGACGCTCCCGGCGGCCATCAGTTCCCGCAACATTGCGACTGCGCCTTCGGCGATCATAGCGAAATCATGTTCGACCGCGGTGATCTGCGGAATGAACTTCCGGACTTCCCAGTCGCTGGTCGCAAAGCAGACGATGCTCAGGTCTTCCGGAATCCGGATACCGCGCCGCATGGCCAGACTGATGATGCTCTTCACATGAATGCCGTTGCTGACCAGCAGCGCGTCGGGCCGCCGGGCGCAATCGAACATCATCCGCCCCGCCCGGATAAAATCCCGTTCCAAACTTTCATAGGGGTCGATTTCGCAATACAGCGTATCCCCGGTTTCCATGCCGAGACGCGCGCATTCGCCGAGAAACAAAGTATGCGCCTCCCGGAACAACCGGTGCTTCCCGGGGCCGTTCACCAGGCCGATCCGGCGGTGGCCGGTCTCCGCCAGATATTGCATCGCCTGCCGGAGCGCCGGTCCGGAATCGAATCTCACCGAATATTCCCCCGCCTCCTCGATCCGGACGAAAGGCAGCGTGCACTGCTCCCGCAGGAAACGCTCCGAAGCTCCGGCCGGATTTCCGGCGATCAGGAGCCCGCCGATCAAGCCGTCGGTCAGCATCGGCGGAACTTCATCCGGGCTGCTGTAAGGATCGAACCAATCGCTCTGGTGGCGGACGCCGAGTTTCCGGCAGACCTTGCTGAACTGAATATTCAGGTCGGTGAAGCCGGAGTGTTCGCGGATGAAGGAGGCGTCCTCGAAGAAAAGCAAACCGATGTCGTTCAGCTTCTTGCTCTTGAGAATCCGCCCCGCCACACTGGCCCGGTACCCCAGGCGCGCTGCGATCTCCCGGATCTCCCGCCGCCGGGTCTCGCTGACCCGCGCCCGGGTGCTTCCCTCGGAAATCCCGTTCAGCGCAAGGGAGACGGTCACCGTCGAGACCCCCGCTTCCTGTGCGACCTCCTTCAACCCGACCCGTTTTGCCATGGAAACCTCAATAAAACTAAACGTTAAACCTATTTTGCCTGAAAAACGCCGCCGGTTCCGCCGGCAGCAAAACTAAACGATAAACCTATCTAAATTATACCAAATTTCACTTGAGATGTCAAGAGGCAATTGCAAAAATGTGGAAAAAAGAGTCAATTGCAGAAATGCCTCAGTCTTTTCGCCGAGGGGCAACGCAAAGCCGTTGCTTGCTCCTTGGCGAAAAGCCCCCTTACGAAAAAGTCGGTTTTTTTGTCGCCGCTGCAACTTTCTTTTCCGATCAAATATTATGACCGCAGCCCCGTGTTCTTCCTCCTGCTGACGCTCAGCACGATGCTTGCTCATCAAAGGCGTTTTAACGCTGCCCGGCGCCAGACCGGTAATTCGCAGGGGTTGTACCGGTCTGGCGCTTGAAGCAGCGGTGGAGATAGTTTGCGCTGCGGAAACCGGCGAGGCGGGCGACTTCTTCGAGGCCGAGGTCGGAGTTTTCCAGAATCTGTTTGGCACACTCCACGCGATAAGAATTAAGAAGCTCCGGAAAGGTGTTATCAAATTCGGAACGAAGCAGTTGGCTGATGCGCGACTCCGAGAGCCGCATGGCGCGGGCGAGGTCTTCGCGGCCGGTTTCCGGATTGCGGAAGTGCTGGATGAACCAGAGTTGAATGCGGTTCCTGACCGAAGAGCATCCGGTTTCCGGCAGACGCTCCAACCGGCGCCGCAGCGCGTCGGCGAGGAGCGCGCCGAAGGTGGGCAGGTCGGCCGGAGCTTCCGGCAGCCCCTTTTTACCGAAGACTCCGATGAACATCACGCCGGCCGCGGCGCTGTAAGAGAAGATCGGGAACACCAGTTCCCGGAAACCGGCGTGGCAATCTTTCCAAAACATCTTTGATTCGAATATCCGCTTTTGAATTTTTTCCACATCGCACTCGAGACAGCGGCGGTAACTCGCGGCGGAAGCGGTGCGGACCGCCTCGCAACGTAAATTGGCGTGATGCAACGGAGGGGCTTCCGGGGCGAACACTGCTGAAATCTCTCCGCTGAAATCGTGAAAAGTGATGAAGCACCCGAAGCGTTCCTCAAATTGCCGGATGACCCGGCTGAATGGGATTTGATTTTCCATAAAGTAATATAACCGGCATGGAATCATGCCGCAAGGTAAGTTGTATAAAAATATATAAAAATTGCACAATCGGAAATTTCAGAAACAATTTCTTCCATTATATTATAAACCAAACGGAAAGGAACTCTTTCATGAAAACAATCGCATTTCACTCCGATATTCCGGTTAAGTACCGCCCTTCGGTGCTGGTGGTCGGAGCCGGGCCCGGCGGCATTGCGGCGGCGGTGAGCGCGGCGCGTTGCGGCGCCGAGGTAGTTCTGGCGGAACAAAGTTTCCTGCCCGGCGGGTTGAGCACCGGCGGCGGAATTCCGCTCTTCATGCCTTATTCGGACGGGGAACGCATCCTCTGCGGCGGGTTCGGCGCGGAGGTGATCGACCGCCTGCAAAAACGCTCTCAGCTTCAAGGATTTGACTCGGGCGCGGCAATCAACGCCGAACATCTGAAAGTCATTTACGAAGAGCTCCTGACCGAAGTTACAGTCACCATTCTCTACGGCTGCCGCCTGGCCGCGGTGCAACATAGCGCCAACCGGATTCAAACCGCGGTCTTCGCCTCCGCCGAAGGGCTTTTTGCGGTGGAGTCCTCTGTTTACATCGACGGCACCGGCGACGGTTCTCTCGCCGCGTGGGCGGGGGCGGAGTCCGTTTTCGGTGGGCCGGAAGGCGAATCGATGCCCGTTACCCTCTGCTCTCTCTGGAGCGGCTTCGACTGGCAGGCCTATTGCCGGGGCGGCGCGTTCGGGCATGATGACGACAATATGCTTGCGCTCCTGGATCAGGCATTTGCCTCCGGCGAACTCGAACAGACCGACTATCATCACACCGGGTTGACCCGCGTCTCCGCCGTGGCGGCGGCGGGCAATGTCGGGCATGAGTTCAACGTGAATCCCTACAGCAACGAATCGGTGTCGCAGGCGTTGATCCGGGCACGGAAACGGCTGGCGGAATACGAGCGATTCTACCGCAAGCACATCGCGGGATTCGCAAGGGCCGAAATCGTCGGCTCCGGCTCGATGTTGGGCATCCGCGAGGGGCGGCGGATTCTCGGCGATTACGTGCTCGATTACGACGACTTCGCCGCCCGCGCCGAATTTCCCGACGAGATCGGGCGTTACAACTTCTCCGCCGACATCCACCCGCCGCGCCCGGGGCGCGCGGAGCTCGAGGAGCACAAGCGCCTTTTCCGCGACACCCGCATGAAGAGGGGCGAGAGCTACGGCATCCCCTACCGC
>JAVBSA010000544.1:0-2983 GCA_031556915.1 Victivallis sp. | reverse complement strand
CCCCGGTCAGGAGATAATGATACACCAGCCCGGTAAGCCAGAAATGGCCGGTGTGAAAGTTATAATTGATATGCGTCCAGCTGTAATGCGGGTAGACCCCCTTGCGGAACCGGTCGGCATGGGAAAGGTCGACGTCCCGCTGATGGAGCGAATGGGCGAGCGCCATATCGTAATCTCGGCGTTCGCCGGTACGCAGGTAGCGCGTCCACAAATTCCGTACCGCGGAAGTTTCATGGTTGGTATTGCGGCGGCGGGAGCCGAAGTCGCCGAAATCGAGAAAACCGTACATATCCTTGATTTCGGCTTCCCGGTAAAGAGCCTCGAAAACGTCATCCGCCAGCTTCCAGCTGCGCGGAAATTCTTTCGCCAGCACCTCTTTGGGCAGAAGGGGGCCGAACACGCCGCATTTCTCCAGGTAGTCGGAGCCGGGCAGCAGAAGCGGGGGGGCGCCGGGAAGTTCTCCGCCTTCCGGAGCATACCAGACCCTCATCGAACCGGAGAGGCCGAGCGGTGCGTCGAGCGGGGCGACTCCGGCTCCGGGCCAGAGGTACAGCCGCGTCGCATCCGGCCCGAAACCGAAACCGCGCGGCGCTTTCTCCCACAGGTTTTCGATCCGGAACAGCGCTTTGCCGCTGCCGGCGTTTCCGGTAAGGCGAAGCCCGGGGTGCCGGATCTCCCGGCCCGCTTTCTGCTCGAAAACATCCCAATACTCTTCCCCTTCGCGCCCCTGGCGCTGAATCAGGAGCGCCTTGCCCTCGCCGGAGAATTTGTCCGCGTGGTAAGTTCTCCCGCCGGGCAGCTCCAGATACACCGCCTTTACGGTGCGGTTGAGCGGATCCTGCCGGGCGATATTGGTATTTTCAAAGGCATAGTCGATCCGGCAGAAAGGTTTGTTCCGGAAGACCGTGATGCGGAGTTCCCAGGCGAGTTCGGCCCAGCCGCGCAGCAGGACCGTCGCAGTCAGGGGGCCGTTCTCTTCGATTTCAATCAGGTCAGGGCCGGATAAGTGCCGCTTGCCGTCGAGCGTTTCCACGACGCAGCGCATCAGGGAATCGCGAAGCAAAGACTGATTGCCCGGAACCAGTTCGAAGGCGAGTCGCCCGGTATCGATTTTTACTCCGCCGCCTGTTGCTGCTGCGAGCTTTTCCGGCGATGCTTTTGAGGTTGCACCTCCATATTCCAGCGTGAAGCAATTGCCGTTCCCCGGCAGGAGATCGGCCTGGAAATCGACTTTGACCGAAAGGATGCTTCCGTCGAGCGGGCGGAACGCGAGCGGCGTGAATTGCGCCTCCACGACCCCGCCCGCCGCGTCTTTGATGTTCAGCCCTTCGACCGTGTGCACTTCGCCCGGGGCGAACGGCACGCCGCCCGAAATGACCGCCCGCTCCATCCGTTTGCCGGAGGAATTGAGCACACTGAGGGGAACGGAACCGTTTTTCCGGTTGACTCCGGCGGGTCTTGCCGGAAAATCCTCCCGGGTGAGTCCCGGCGGAAAATAGTGATGCACGCGCGAATCCCGTACCGGAGAGAATTCCCCCGGCTTTTCCCGGTCCTGTTCCAATTGGACCGCATCAATCCAGACCGGTGCTTTGCCGCTGTTGGCAAGCTCGATCCGGTAAAAGGCGGACTGTTGCGGAACCACCTTCTTTTCGGGAGCGGGAAATGATACAAATTTCCGCTCCCATTCGTTGCCGACCGGAAATTCCCGGCGGAGGATTGACGTGCTTTCGCCGTGCATATCGATGACGAACGGCTGCAATGCGACTTCCAGCTTCCCCGGCCCGTCCGCCCGGGAGTAACAGGAGAATACCGCTCCGTTCCCGGCCTGGTCGAAAACGGTGTAGCGATATCGTCCGCCCGGCTCCAGTTTCAGGGAACGGCTGCCGTGAAACGCGCGGCCGGAATCGATTGAGGCCCCATTTTGCAGCAGTTCGGCCCGGTACTCGCCCAGGAGTCCGTAAGGAGGAAGCGCTTCCGTCGATTCCTCGAAACTCGGATCGGGAAGGAGGTTGATTCCGGGAGCTGGAACGGCAAGGCCCGTGAATCCAATCTTCTTCACTGTGAGCGGGCTTGCAGTCGTGATTTCAAGCGCGTTGAATTCCACCAGATCGTTGACCGGCGCGAAATCGGTCAGCGGGACGCGGATCGTCCCCTGCGCCTTTTCCACCCGGATACTCCGGTTCCTTTTTCCGTAAGTGACCAGTTCCAGATCCAAAGCCCCTCCGCCTTCCACATCCAGCTCCAGAAAGCTGTTCTCGTTCACGCTGTTGAAAAGGAGGCTTTTCCGTTCCGCCGGAGAGAAGGAAACCGTGCCGCCCTTTGCTTCCAGCGGAGTAAGGATGAATTCCCGGTCGCCGCCGAGATGGATTCCGGCGCTTTCGCGATAATTCCAGGAGAGCGCCGCATCCCCGGCTTTGATCAGGGGATTGCGGAGGGCGCCGACCGTTTTTGCCGTTCCCTCCACTGCGGATTCCAGTTTGAGGTTCCGGAAATAAGCCTCGCCCGTCCTCCCGTAGTTTCTCGCACAGTCGATGGAGAGATTGACCTGTACCGCGTCGGCCGGAACATAAATGGAACTCCGGTAAGGTTTCCAATCCGTCTTCCCCCGGGTTCCGGTAAACGAGCCGTGCCCGAACCACCGGTTGCCCGGCGTCCGCAACGAAACGGAGACTCCGACGCAATTATCCGCCGAAGCGGCGACCTGCCGCATTTCACAGGAGAATTCCACGAATTTTCCCCGGTAGGGATCGAGCTCTTTCCCGCGAAGCGTGTAATAGAGCGAGTTGTTGAAATTCCCGGTTTCCCGGTCAACCAGGTGGAGCACGCCGTCGGAATCGACTTCGCGCGAAGTGAATTTTGCATTTTTTTCGGGATTGGCTGTTTCGAACACCGCGGTGTCGAGAGCCGCGAGGCGAGGAGCAAGCAGCGCCAGCGGCAGAAAGTACGAAAAACGCATGATCCGGCCTTTCAGAAAGGGGTATTC
>JAVBSA010000705.1:0-8206 GCA_031556915.1 Victivallis sp. | reverse complement strand
CTTCTTATTTTTTCGGATCGTGGATTCTCTGACTGCAAGTTTTGCTTTGATGGGAACGGATCGTTCAACAGCCGCGTCTCCCGGCACGCCCAGCTGGCGGAGCATGTCGTTGGCGATCAGGGCGGCGATTTCGTCGCACGGCTCCATGATGCACGTGACCGGCGGCACCATGAAATCGACCAGCGGAATCAGGTCGAAGGTGGCGACGGCCAGATCGCGCCCGATCTCCCGGCCGGAATCGACGGCAGCCTTGTAGACGGCCGGAATATCCGAAGAGCTCTGTACGATCAGGCTGTCGATGGCACGATGGCTCCTCAGGAGTTCGCGGCTTTTTTCGTAAACATAATGCATATGCTTCTCCACATCGAAAGGAACCGTGATCCACCCCGCGGAGTCGATCTTCATATCGGAATCGTGGGCGGCCTCGAAATAGAGCGAGCGGCGCACCGAAATCGCCGCCGCCTCTTCGTCGTAACTGCTGCCGTCGATGATGATGCCGAGGCGGTTCCACCCCTGTTCGGCCAGGTGGGTAAAGAGACTTTTGATCGCTTTGCGGTAATCGACCCGGACCATATGATCCGGATAGCGTTCCAGCACGTTCCAGCCCCGGAAAACGTGCGGAATTCCGGCACGGACGATCGAATCGTAGAAGCTCCGGGTGTAGTAGTTGTATTCCAGGCAGATGCAGCCGTCGTACAGCCCCTGGCGCACCCAGTTGACCACCTCCTGCTCGCGTTCGGGTTTGAGCATGGTTTCGAAGGCGAAAACATTATAACCCCGCTTTTCCAGGAGATGGGTCAACGAGCGGATGTATTCATTGTAAAACGGCGTCATCCCGCCGGCGGTGATGGCGATGCTGCGGGTTTTCCCCTTGACCAGCGCCTGCGCCTGCATGTTGGCCACATAGCCGAGCTCGGTGGCCACGCGCTGAATGCTCATTCGCGTCTCCTGCGAAACGCGGTGATATTGCTTGGAGTTGAGCACCAGAGAAACCGTGGCCTCGCTCTTGCCGGTCAACTCCGCAACCTGTTTCAATGTAACCATACCGGGAAAGCCCTCAGTGAAATTAGTCAAGCGTTTAACTTGCTTTAAGCATGGATGACTTTCGATGAAATGTCAAGAGGATTTCCGTAAAAAACACATTTTTTTCACGGTTTCAAGATTAAACGTTAAACGGTTCACCGGGCGGAAAGGCTTCCCACTGGCATTCGTCGAGATCGACGCAACCGTTCTTTTTGAAGCGGACGCCCTCTTTTTCGAGCAGCGCGCGCTGTTCGTGCCAGCCGGGAACCAGACGGCCCGCCGCGTTGACCACGCGGTGGCAGGGGGTGGCGGAATCCGGCGAGTGCGACACGGCATGTCCCACCATGCGCGCCCGCCTGGGGAAGCCGGCCAGAAAGGCGATCTGCCCGTAGGTGCTGACGCTGCCGCGCGGAATCGAAGCGACGATATCGTAAACCAGTGCTTCAAATTCCGGAGTGGTCATGCGGTAACCCTATTTGTGCTGAAGCTTGGTTTCTTCGCGCTTCCGTCTCGCCTTCTCCTTGAGGAAACGGCCGCGGCTGCGATGGTCGGCGACCAGGATGATGAGCGCCAGTACGCCGGAAACCAGAAAACCGATCAGGCCGATTACCGGAATATCGCCCCAGTAGGGCGGAATCTTGGCAACCACCATCAGCGCCGACCCCATCAGCAGCGCCGCCACCAGAAGCGAGCGCGAAACCCGCTCCCCGGTCACGTAAAGCGTCTCCTCGAGATCGTTCAGCCGGTGGTGTTCGACGCGGAGCAGCAGCTGCCCGTCCTCGAACTGCGAAACCATGTTGCCGACCTGTTTGGGCAGATTCTCCAGGGCGGAAAGGTTCTCCCCGAAGTTGTCGACGAAACGGCGGATGTGGCCGCGCGGACTCAAACTCCGCAATTTCTGTTTCCGGATAAAGGGCTTTACCAGATCGACGATTTTGAGGGCGGGGTCGAACCGCCGGCCGATTCCTTCGATGGTGATCAGCGCCTTGAACATCATGTACAGATTGGGCTTGAGAGCCATGTGGTATTTTTCGAACAGCAGCAGCAGTTGTTCGAGAATCTTTGCGACACTGATCTTTTCGAGCGGCAAATTGATATTTTCATCCACCAGGTCGGAGGCGTCGCGTTCGAGTTCGTCGCGGCTGCCGGCGAATTTGCCGGTGATGGTCATGCGGAGCGCGGAGTCGATCAGCAGCGGAATTTCCCCGTGCAGCAGATGGTCGAGCGCCTTGACGAAGTCCTGCCGTTCCGCCATGCTGACCCGGCTCATCATGCCGAAATCGATGAAGATCAAGGTGTTTTCTTCCTGCAGGAAAATGTTGCCGGGGTGGGGGTCGGCATGGAAGAAGCCGAATTCGAAAATCTGGCTCATCAACGACTTGACGCCGACTTCGGCGATGAACGGCAGATCGTAGCGCGCCGCTTTTTCGGGGTCGTCCAGAACTTTCGCCACGGAGTCGCCCCGGATGCGTTCCATGGTGAGGACGCTTTCGCCGGAATAATCGACGAGCAGCTCCGGCACCCTGGTGTTCGGCCTGCCGTTCATGTTTTTATAGAAGAGCAGAAGATTGGCCGCTTCGGCGCGGTAGTTGAGTTCGCGGCGGATGGAGTAGGCGAATTCCGAGACGATCCGGGTCGGTTCCAGCCGGGCGAAGGATTCGGAATATTCCTCCATCTTTTCGGCGATGTACTCCATGACCGAAAGGTCGGTTTCGATGGTTTTCCCGATTCCGGGCCGGCGTACTTTGACCACGACTTCCATGCCGTTCGGGAGTTTGGCACCGTGGACCTGGCCGATGCTGGCGGCTGCCATGGGTTCGAGGTCGAATTCGGCGAACAGCTCCGCGGGCGGCTTGCCGAATTCGCGGGTGACGATCTCGATCACCTTTTCGGCGGGAAAGGGAGCGACCTGTTCCGTGAGTTTGGTCAGTTCGCGCGCATATTCCCTGGAGATGATGTCGGGCCGGGTGGAAAGAATCTGGCCGAGCTTGACGAAGGTGGGGCCGAGCTCCTCAAGCATGGCCCGGAGTTTTTCCGGGCGCGACAGCCGGCGCATCTCCTTCTGGCGTTTCATCCAGCGGAATTTATGCTTGGGGTAAAACTTTTCGGCAAGGTCGTGAAAGCCGTATCTCCCCATGGTTTCCACGATGCGGATAAAGCGTACGAATGTCTTGTAATCTTTGCCGAATTCCATCGGCATAATCAGTTTCAGCATAATTCCCATCTCCGATATCGGAAATATATCCCCGCAGCGCGGATATTTCCACCGGTATGAAAGCGTAAACGCGCGTTTTATACCCTGCCGGACTTTTTCAGGAGCTCCATTCCGTATTCCAGATATCTTCGGGCTTTCGCCGTCACGGCGGAGAGGCCGAAGAGTTTTACCGTTTCCCGGAACAAAGTGTCCTGTTCACAGGAGTGGAAATCGACGAGGATCTCATACATTGCGTTGGCCAGCTCCTCCGGCGGAATCTCATCGATTCCGCGCGGTTCGGTTTCTTGCGCCGGAACCCGGAATTCCCGGTACTGTTCCGGGTCGGATCCGGGCGCCCAGCAGACCGGATCCTCTCCGTGCCGGGTGAAGCGGCAGTCGATGGGGAAGCATGCGTCCAGAATCCCTTGAATCTGCCCGCCGGTACGGCTGAATCCCCAGGCTTTGACGATTCGTCTCCGCAACAGGCTCCGGCAGATCGGCGATTCGAGTTCGATTGCTTCGCGCAATTGTTCGCGGATGACTCTTCGAGTGCTGTATTCGTAGAAGGCCTCCTGCGGCAAGTTGGATTTTCCGTTCCAGGCGCGATAAGACGGATGTTCCCGGCGGGGAGCCGGCGGAGGTTCTTCGGCAATCGGTTCGGCGGGTGGGGGCGGGGGCGGGGGCGGGGGCGGCGGAGGTTCTTCCGGAGCGTTTTTCGCTTCTTCCAGGACACGGAGAAGGTCGGCCTCAGCCCGCTTCCGGTCGAATGCCCAATCCACGCTCCACACCCGGTACATCCGCCAGCCGAGAGAGCACAGCACGCCATGGCGCAGATGGTCGCGGTCGCGAACGGTGCGTTGCCGGTGATAGGCGGGGCCGTCGCAATCGATTCCAAGCAGGTATATTTCCGGGTTTTCCGGGTGAACGACCGCCAGGTCGATCCGGCAGCCGGAACGGCCGACGCCGGCGACGGCCGTATACCCCTGCGCGGTGAGAAAGTCGGCTACGACTCGTGTAATGCCTTGATTTACCGACGGCTCCGCCGGTGTCGCGGGCTGGATTTCAGTGCCTTTTTCCGCATGGTCGAGAAAATACTTGAGGTGTGCCGCGCCGGTTGCGCCGGTGCGCGCCAGATCGATCGCCGTGGAGCGGATGGAGGAAAAAACCACCACCTGTTCTTTCGCACGGGTAATTGCCACATTCAGCCGCCGTTCGCCGCCCTGCCGGTTCAATGGACCGAAGTTCATGGAGAGTTTTCCGTCGTTATCCTGCGCGTAGGCGACTGAAAACAGAATGACGTCACGTTCGTCACCCTGGACATTTTCCAGATTCTTCACAAAGAACGGTTCCTCATTCTGATCGCTGAAAAAGACTTCGAATTGCGGTTGAGCGCTCCGGCGCTGTTCGATCATATCTTCGATCAAGTCTTTTTGCGCCTGGTTGAAGGTTACGACGCCGATGCTTTTGTGCCGCAACAGCGGTTCCCGAAGCCGCTCGAACACATAGTCGACCAGCGCGTCGGCTTCTTTGCGGTTGGTTCGGCTTGCCCGGCGTTCGAATACGCCGCCCGGAACGAAACGGAAACGGATGCCGAGCGTCTCCGTCTCCTTCGCAGCCGGGAACGTATACAAACGGTCTTCGTAATAATGCCGGTTGCTGAAGGAGATCAGCGACTCGTGGCGGCTGCGGTAATGCCAATTCAGATACGCGGAGTGGACGCCGGCGGCAATGCATTCGTCGAGAATGCTTTCCATATCCTCCGTGACGCTTTCCGGCAAGTCGTCGGCTTCTTCAGTGTCGCCCTTCTGGAAGAAGCTGGTCGGCGGCATTTGTTTGGGATCCCCGACCACGATCAACTGTTTGCCGCGTGCGACAACCCCGATGGCATCCCAGACTGGAATCTGTGAGGCTTCGTCGAACACAACCAGATCGAACGGGGCGCTGTCGGGAGGCAGATATTGCGCCACCGATAACGGGCTCATCAGAAAACACGGCTTCAACGTCGGAGCCAATGTCGGGATTTCCATCAGAAGCTGCCGGACGGATTTCTGCCTGGCGCGCTTCCCGCATTCGTGTTTCAGGATGCCCAGTTCTGTTCCCGCCGGACACGGTCCGGAACGCCGGCGCGGCAGTCTCTCCGCCAGACGGGCGAAAACGATTTCTTTCGACAACGCGATATATTGTTTGTCCCGCATACGGAACTGATCGATCCGTTCGTTCTGGCCGGCTCCGGCAAAGTTGCCGATGACCGGAGACACGGCCAGAATCTGCCGGAGCATCGCATCGCAATAGGCGGATTCGAAGAATTCCGGGAGTTCCGACGAAGTGATCGTGCCGTCCTCAAGCGCGTCGACGATCCGTGGAAAGCCGGCAGCGATCATTTCGGAGCGGAAGCGGCGATAAATGAACACATTGCGCAAATCATCGGCATGATTGAGGATGGAGCACATCTGTTCGATCACCCTGCCGGCGCTGTTCTCGTTTGCCGTTTCCGGCGCATGGGACGCAAAGGCTTGTTGTTTTTCCTGAAAATCGTTCCAGCAATTCAACAGAAGGTTAGCCGCCCGGCGGCCGGAAGAGCCTTCCGCAAAGCGGAGGGCGCCCGCAGGCAAAATTTCCCGCAAAGCGGCGAGCACGCACTCCCGGCGCGCGTTGTCGCCGGCGGCGGCGGCCAGTTCGTGAACCGGTTTTGCCCGTTCAAGGGTTTGCGCCAACTCATTCCAGACCGGCTTGCCGCCATTCCAGAGCGCTCCGAGAAGCCGTTCCGCTTGCGCTGAATTGTCGTCAACCGCGCGTTTTGCCGTTTGATACATACGAATGTCAGGTAAAATCCGCGTCAGTTCGGCAACCGTCAACTTGTCGCCGCCGAGCTTTTTCAGCCCGGCCAATTCGGCGAGAAGACTCCGGTCGGCGAAGACGCGGAACAGAATCATTTTGGCCCGATTGGCCAGAAGGCGCTGTTCGACGGCATCGCAATCAAGTTCGCGCAGCGCCTCCGGCCGGTAGCTTGGCAACTTCTGCTCCGCCTCCGTCAATTGCAGTTGGTGCTGGTGAAATTCAAGCAGAAAGTTCACGTTGTCCGCGCTTTGGACGGTCAGGAACGGCGTCGGGATATCTCCGCAATTTTTCACCGTTTCAGCCATTGCCGCCACATGATAAATATTGTTCAGCGAATCCTCATCGGCATTCATTCCGAAGAAAAGCGCGTGTTCCCGGAATGAAAGCAACAGCTTTTCGCCGGCGTTTTTCAACGCTTTCGCTTCAGCCAACAGCTTTTGTTCGAGTTGCGGATTCCAGTTTCGCACTGTGAGAATGCCCAATGCCCGGCATGCTTCGGGCGTTGTACCGGCGAAGGCGGTAGCCAGATCCGCCATTCCCCGCCGGGCCGTGTTGAGAGCCTCGAGCGGATGGGTCAGGCAATCAATGTCGATCCGGTTTGCCATATCCCGGCATGAATCGCCGAGTTGCCGTGAAAAACAGTGATATGCGCTCAGAGAGTTCGGGTACTCGTGATGCAGGGCTTTCACATATTCGTCGAGCGCGCCGCGCAAGCGCAGCAGCTCGGAGACAGTCTCCGGCCAACTTTGCGGCTCTTGCGCATCGGTGATTGACAATGCTTCGGCAAACTGTTTCAGCACTTCCGCTTTGCCGGCTTTGCTGGAATGCAGTTCAAGACAGAACGGACGCAGCCCGACGGAGCTCAATCGGCGGTGAACCACGTCCAGCGCGGCCTTTTTCTCGGAAACAAACAACACCCGGCGCCCCAACGCCAGGTTGTGAGCGATGATATTGGTGATGGTCTGGGATTTCCCGGTTCCCGGCGGGCCGTGGAGAACAAAACTTTTACCGAGCTCGGAATACTTCACCGCCGCCAGCTGCGATGAGTCGGCGCTCATCGGGCAGAAGAGTTTCGGCAAATCGAGGTGCCGGCCGATTTCTTCCTGCGGGAACACTTCGACGTTGTCTTCGAAAATACCGCCGCCTTCGATCAGGTGCCGAACCAGCGAATGCGCGTTCAAAGCCTCCGCCCGGTTGGTCATGTCGTTCCACATGATGAATTTATTGAAGGAAAACAAACCGAGGCGCGCCTCCTCGCGCACCTCCCAGCCTTTCATCTCCCGGATCGTTTGCCGGAAAATTTGCATGATGAGACCGACGTCAACCCCCTGATCGTCGGTGGGTAGGGGATCAAGGCCGGGCACGGTGAGATTGTACTCGCGTCGCAGCAGTTCCAGAAGCGTCACGTTGACGATGGTGTCCTCATCCAGCCGGGAGATGGAAATCCCCTCGGCGAGCGATTTCCGCTGGAGCCGGATCGGGATCAACAGGATCGGAGCCAGGTAGGAGCGCGTGTCGCGTTCCGATACCTTCCACTCCAGGAAACCGATTCCGAGAAAGAGCGTATTGACGCCCCCCTCCTCCTGATCGGTTTTCGCTTGCCGGTAGAGCCCGGTGAGGCGGCGTTGCAGTTCCTGCGGGGATAACAACGTCCATAATCTCCGTTGCGCCAATTCCTGATCCAGCAGGTTCCGGATATTGCTTTTTACGTCGGTTGCCCGAAGCATGGCGAGATCGTGCAAGTCCTTTTCGCCGAGTAGATTGGCCAGAGGATTCAAAGAGAGCATCTGGTTTGCCGCGATCCGGTCTTCCAGCACGGTGATATCGGAACAGGCGATCGAGATCACCTGTTTGGTGTCGCGAGCGTTGAGCAGTCGGTTGCGAAGCGACAGGTCGAGCAATTTCTGCTGCCAGCGCCCGATCCGGCCGCCTTGTGGCCGGTTCGCCTCCAGCCCGGCGAGATCGACTTCCTCGCGAAGGAGACGTTTGCGTTCCGGCCGGAGGGTGCGCTTTTCGCGCGCCGTCGGCTCCAGCTCGATCCCGTCGGTGCTTCGCGCAAGCGGCAACGGCAGGATGCCGCTGTGCCGGGCGCGGATCACGTCGATGGCGCACTCGAAGTCGCCGTCGAGATTCAGATGTTCGGCGCGTGCG
>JAVBSA010000713.1:0-2854 GCA_031556915.1 Victivallis sp. | reverse complement strand
CCCCGTAGGCGCCGGAGCTGCGGACTTCGCCGATCTTCTCGGGGGACTCCAGGTTGACGGCGAGCTGAACGATGAATCCGTCGGTCGTCTCGGGCTGGAGTTCCCGCTCGCTCTCGAGCTGGCTCCAGAACTGCCCGGCCTGTTCCGCCTTCAACCGGTAGGCTTCCAGCGTGCGGCTGTCGGGGTTGATGATGAGTTTCCCGGTGAACCCGTCCACGATCAGGATGTCGTCGGCAGAGAGTTTCTCCGGCAAATCCCCCGGGATGCCCACCAGCGCCGGAATCCGCATCGAACGCGCCAGGATCGCCGTGTGGCTGGTGGCGCTGCCCGTTTCCACCGCGAACCCCAGCACCTTGCCGACTTCAAAACGCGCGGTTTCGGAGGGGGTAAGATTGGAGGCGACAATGATCCGGCGGTCGTCGATATCGATCTCGTGCCCGTGGGAATAAATGCTCGAAAGGTTGGAGAGAATCCGGGAAGAAACGTCGCGGATGTCGGAGGCGCGCTCCCGGAGATATTCGTCGGACATGCCGGCCAGGATTCCGGCCAGCTTCTCCGTGGCGACGAACAGCGCGTATTCGGCGGCGTAAAGCCCCTCGCGGATCTGTTTCTCCACCTCGGAAATCAACATGTGATCGTCGACGATCAAAAGATGTGCGTCGAAAATTTCAGCCTCTTGCGCATTGAGGCGGCTCCGCACCTCCTGCCGCAATTCATGCAGCTGCGAGCGGGTCAACCCGAGCGCGGCGGCAAACCGGGCAAGCTCATCCCGGACCTCGCTTTTCTGAATGCGGCGCGGTTCCGGTTTCTGGAAACGGTTCCCGCCCGTAACGCACATCGCCCGCCCGATCGCAATGCCGGGAGATACCGCGATGCCCTGAATCGTCTGGGATTCAAATGTCATAACTTCGCCGTTCCTAATTTATTCTTCGTCGAAATTCGCCTGAAAATACGCAACGACCGCCTTGAAAGCCTCTTCGGCCTGCGGGCCCGTGGCACGCAAAACCAGCCGCGTCCCCTGGGTCGCGGCCAGCATCAGAAGAGAGAGCACGCTTCGGCAATCGGCCTCGCCGTCCTGGTTGTCGGTCCGCTCCACACTCACCTCGGCATCGAACCCGGAAGCGATCTTCACCAGCTGAGCGGAGGGCCTCGCGTGCAGTCCCAATAAATTGCCGACGACGACTTCCTGTTCCAAAACCTTCTTTGCGCTCATCTGGTTCCCAAGGTAAAACAATATCAAAACTGCGTAAAACGGACGGTTCTTACTATACACCGTTTTCCTCGAAAAAGCAACCGTACGCACCTTGTATTTTGCCGTTCCGCAACTATATTCAGTTAAAATATTGTTTAACATTGAGGAAGGAATCAAGACATTTATGAACAAAAACTGGAAAATAGAAACCCTCGCCGTCCAGGCGGGTTACGAGCCCGGCAACGGTGAACCGCGCGTGCTCCCGATCGTTCAAAGCACCACTTACAAGTATGACGACGCCCAGAGCGTGGCCGACCTCTTCGACCTGAAAACCGAAGGGTTCTTCTATACCCGCCTCGCCAATCCGACCGTGGACGCCTTCGAAAAGCGCATGGCCGCCCTCGAAGGCGGCGTGGCGGCGGTCGCGGTCAGCTCCGGCCAGACCGCGTCCATGCTCGCCATCCTCAACATCGCAGGCTCGGGCGACCGGGTGCTCGCCGTGTCAAGTCTCTACGGCGGAACCGTTTCGCTCTTCACCAACTCGCTTTCGCGCATGGGGATCGCCATCGACTTCGTCTCACCCGAAGCAGATTCCGAGACGGTGAAAAAAGCCATCCGACCCGAAACCAAAGCCGTCTTCGCGGAAACATTGGCCAACCCGGCCCTTATCGTGCTCGACATCGAGCGGTTCGCCGAAATCGCCCACGAAGCGGGAATCCCGCTCATCGTCGACAACACCTTCCCGACCCCCGCCCTCTGCCGCCCCTTTGAGTTCGGCGCGGACATCATCACGCATTCCACCACCAAATACACCGACGGCCACGCCCAGGCGGTCGGCGGAATCGTGATCGAAAAAGGCGGATTCAACTGGAAAAGCAGCAAATTCCCGGGCTTCACCAGCCCCGACCCCGCCTATCACGGGCTGGTCTATATGGACGCCTTCCCGGCGGCCCCCTACTCGGTCAAACTCCGGGTTCAGCTCATCCGCGACCTCGGCGTCGGCATGGCCCCCTTCAACGCCTACCTCGCCAACCTCGGCGTAGAAACCCTGCCGCTCCGCATGGAACGCCACAGCGCCAACGCGTTAGCCCTCGCGGAATTCCTCGAAAAGCACCCCAAAGTAAGCTGGGTCAACTACCCCGGACTCAAATCGAACGCCCAGAACGCCATGGCGAAGAAATACCTCGCCAAAGGATGCTCCGGTGTCCTCTGTTTCGGGGTGAAAGGCGGCAAGGCTGCCGGTGAAAAGGTGATGAACGCCCTCAAATTGGCCGCCATCGTGGTTCACGTGGCCGATGTGCGGACATGCGTCCTCCACCCCGCCAGCATGACCCACCGCCAGCTCTCCGACGCGGACCTCGCCGCCGCCGGAGTCAGCCCCGACATGATCCGCCTCTCCGCCGGAATCGAAAACATCGACGATCTCATCGCCGACTTCTCACAAGCCCTCGCCCAGGCTTGACCCGCGGGAACAAGAGGAGGCGCTTCGCCCTCCTCTTGACTCCTCCCGAGCGGCAAGGTGCCGCCGCCGCGACGCGCGGTTTTCTTTTCGACCAAGTCGAAAAGAAAAACGCGCGTAGCGGCGGCGGCCCCTTGCCCCGCGGGAGGGGTCAAGAGGAGGGCGAAGCGCCACCGCGTGTTCCCCCGGGTCAATCCAGGGCG
>JAVBSA010000677.1:0-3615 GCA_031556915.1 Victivallis sp. | reverse complement strand
CGGCCCCGGCACCTTGCCGGTCTGGAGATCCAAGAGGGCGAAGCGCCTCTTGGCGGAGTTTGAGGCAGAGCCTCAAGTCCAGGTGCGTTTATTTTTCTTCTTCCGGTTCCGGTTGCGTGTAGCGCATCAGCAGTTTCCCCGTGCGCCGCTCATCCACCGTCTCCACCGTCAGTTTGACGTTGAATCCATCCAACTCCACCTCATCGCCAACCGACGGCACCACATCAAGACGCTCGAAAACCAACCCGCCGATCGTCTCGAATTCACTGTCAGGCAAAGCAACCCCCGTCGCCCTGGTCACGTCGGCGACACGCACGGAACCGTCGACACGCCAGAGATTCGGCTCGATCTCCTCCAACTCATCGGCAGGATCATCGAATTCATCGTATAAACTGCCGACAATCTCCTCCAACAAATCCTCCAGAGTAACCAACCCCGCCGTCCCGCCGTATTCATCGAGAATAATCGCCATGCCGTACTTCTCTTTCTGCATGTGACGGAACAACACATTCGCACGCATCGAAGCCGGAGCAAGATAAACCGGTTTCAATAAGTGAGAAATGTCCGGAACCCCGTCAAGCTCCATCTTCGCCGCAAAGTAATCGCGAAAATGAAGGAAACCGATAATCTGGTCGACCGTATCACGGAAAACAGGAACCCGGGTGAAACCGCAATCCTTCAACAACGCCTCCACCTCCGACGGCGCGGCGTCGACGTTGATCGCCACAATCTCGGTGCGGTGAGTCATCACCTCTTCGGCACTGGTGTCGTTGAATTCAAAAATATTTTCAATCATCTGACGCTCGTCGCTCTCAATCGTGCCGTGCTCCTCACCCATGTCGACCATCAGGCGGATTTCTTCCTCCGTCACATCGTTCCGGTCATGGTGGGCCGCGCCGAACAACTTCAACACCCCGGAAACCGAATGGTTGAGAATCCAGACAAACGGAGCCGTGAGCGACGCAAAAAAGGAAACCGCATCCACCGTCTCAAGCGCAACCTTCTCCGTATAACGCAGCCCGATCTGTTTGGGAACAAGCTCGCCGAAAACCAGCGAAAGGAAGGAAAGCAGAAGCGTGATCAAAATCACAGAAATGTGATGCAGCGCAGTTGGCGAAACAAATTGAACGCCGCTCCGGACCAGAAGGTCCGTCACCGGATTGGCAAAAGAATCCGCGGCAAAAGCACTTGCCAGAAACCCGGCGAAGGTGACGCCTACCTGAATTGCGGAGAGGAAACGGCCCGAGTCGGCGGCCAGTTTTGCGACTTTCCGACCGCGGCGCCCACCCTCCAATTCGAGTTTGCGTAAAACAGCCGGTTTGATTGAGAGCATCGCCACCTCGGCGGCAGCAAAAAACGCGTTCAGCAGAATGAGCAGAAAAAGCACCATCAACTGCAACGGCAGAGGGTCGTCGTCCAAAGTAACTCCTTTATCATTTGATTCACCCGGATTTCCCCGCCGGGCATTGCGGTAAGATTTATTATAATGAAGAAAATGTCGTTTACAAGAAAAACCCGCGCTTTCACAGGACTTTTTATTGAAAAACTGCCGTTTCGAGTCAATAGTATGGGATGGAAGCGATTACACCCCAATTGAAAATTCATTGCTGCTGTTATACGCGGGGCATCTGGCCCTGGGTACAGGAACAGCTTTTTACACCGTACTGGCGGTTTTATTACAACCCGGTTCCGGGCGGATTCCTGCGGTTCGACGGCGAAGAGATCGCGCTCGAACCGGATTCGTTCTGCATCATACCGGGTTACCTCGAGTTTTCGACGTTCGCGCGGGAGCCCTTCGAACAATTTTATATCCACTTCAATCCGGACGACCGGGTGCCGGCAGGCAAAACGATTCACCGCCTCCCCGCCGATCCGGCCGCCGTTGAGCGGATCGGACATTTCGCCCGTCGCGGCGACGCCCCGGAATCCGGCCAGCTCCGGATGCTGGCGGCGCTCTCGGTCCTGAGCGGCGCCCTGCTGCGGCTGCCGGAAGAAGTGCTGACCCTTCCCGACGCCATCGATCCCAGAATCGCCGAAGCAAAAATCCTGCTGGCACGAAGCAACTTTTTGGCCGACAACGAGACGCTGGCGAAACATTTCCGGATGAATCCGAACAGTTTCATCCGCCTTTTCGCTTCGGAGCTGCGGGAAACTCCTCAGCTTTATTGCCGCCGCAAACGGATCGAACGCGCCTGCGAACTGCTTCATTTCACCGGCCGCAGCATCGACGAGATCGCGGAACTGACCGGGTTTGCCGACCGTTACCACTTTTCGCGGGTATTCAGCCGCCTTCTGCGAACCAGTCCAGCCGCCTTCCGCCGCCAGCGCGAGACCGCGGAGTATTTACCCCCGAAAAATTTGCATTGAGAAATCCAGCGGGTTATTTTATAGTAACCAGTTAAAATGAGGAGTCGTTTTATGGAAAAAGAAGAAACTGTCGTTGTCGCGCCGGTTCGGAAAACTCCGGTCATCGGAATTGTCGCCCTGGTGTTGTCGATTCTCTATGTATTCGTGCTTTTCGGCCTGATGGTTCTCGGGATGATTCCGGACTGTGAAGAACTGGTCGGGTTGCTGCTGGCGGCGAATCTCGCTTTTCTGGTGCTGCTGGCGCTGCCGGTCGGGTTGGCCGTCGGGTCCATCGTCCAGCATGGGAGCGCGCGCACGCTGCCGATCATTTCGCTGGTGATTTCGGGTCTTATCATCCTGCTGACCGCGGCTGGAATCGTCCGTCTGGCAATGACGGCGGAATGCGATCTGTTCTGCCTGGACGATGAGCCGGAAATCGTGATGGTGGAAGAAGCGCCGGCGCCGGCACAACCGAACATTGTTCAGTAAAACCGGAGAATCCCATGAAATACATCGGCGCCCATGTCAGCATTTCGGGCGGTGTGGAAAACGCCCCTCTCAATGCACACGCAATCAATGCAAACGCCTTTGCGCTCTTCACCCGGAACCAGCGCCAGTGGAACTCCCCGCCGCTCTCGGAGAAATCCATTGCCGCGTTCAAAGAAAACTGCCGGAAATACAATTTCCAGCCGGAATTCATCTTGCCGCACGACAGTTATCTCATCAACCTCGGCCAGCCGGATCCGGAGAAACGCAAAAATGCGCTTGACGCCTTCATCGATGAAATGACCCGTTGCGACCAGCTCGGATTGGTCAAATTGAATTTTCACCCCGGCAGCCACTTGAAAGTCGTCACGTTGGAGGAAGATCTCAAGCTCATCGCCGACTGTGTGCGTGAGGCGATTGATGCGGTTTCGAATGTCTGTGCGGTATTTGAGAACACTGCCGGGCAAGGCAGCAATGTGGGATTCGCTTTTGAGCAGTTGGCAACCATGCTGGAGCTGACCGGGCGCGACGACCGGGTGGGGGTCTGCCTCGACACTTGCCATACGTATGCGGCCGGGTACGATCTTGTCAGTGAGGCGGGGTATGAGACGACGTTTGCCGATTTCGAGCGGCTGGTCGGATTCCGTTATTTGAAGGGGATGCATCTCAACGACTCCAAGAGTGTTCTTGGCGGCCACCTCGACCGCCACAGCAGCATTGGCGACGGTGAGTTGGGGATCGACTTTTTCAAGCGCCTGATGGCGGACGGGCGGTTCGACGGGA
>JAVBSA010000151.1:0-5487 GCA_031556915.1 Victivallis sp. | reverse complement strand
CGCAGCCGCCCACAGCGCACCCTTAATACCAACGCGGGGCCGGCCAGGCGCTTCTAAGCCCCTCGGTGTCTTGACTACCAGCCCACTTTTACCTCCGAAAAATTTGTCAGCCTTTTCGGGCGAAGCCCGAAAAGGCATCGGCCCCGGCACCTTGCCGGTCGGAGGTTCCAAGGAGGCGAAGCGCTCCTTGGCGGAGTAGCGAGGCGGAGCCTCAAGTCCAGGCGCGTTTATTTTGGCTAGCGCTTATGGGCAAAGCGCCCCCTTTGGCGGAGTTCCAATTCCCTGTGTTATTGGGCTTGGCAGGCGGTTACGACGATTTGGCCGTAGATGTCGTGTGCGTTGCATCCGCGGGAGAGGTCGTTGAGCGGTTTGGCGAGTCCTTGGAGGATGGGGCCGTAGGCATCGGCCTGGGCGAGGCGCTGAACGAGTTTATAGCAGATATTACCGGCGTTGAGATCCGGGAAGATCAGGATGTTGGCAGCTCCCTGGAGGGGGCTCGAAGGGGCTTTCGACTTGGCCACGCCGGGGACGATGGCTGCGTCGGCCTGAAGTTCTCCGTCGCAGATGACGTCGAGGTTTTCTGCGGCGATTTTATCCTTCATCATGGCGGCGGCTTCTTTGACCTTGTTCAGGAGTTCATGGTCGGCGCTGCCCTGGGTGGAGAAGGAGAGGAACGCGGCTTTCGGTTGTTTGCCGATCAGCGAGCGGTACGACATGGCGGTTGCGGCGGCGATGTCGACCAGTTCGGCGGCGGTCGGGTTCGGGTTCACGGCGCAGTCGGCGAAGAGCAGGACGTCATCTCCCGAGGGAGTCGGGGTTTTGAGATCCATGACGAAGCAGCTGCTGGCGATTTTGATTCCGGGCGCGGTTCCGATGCAGTGGAAGGCGGCGCGGAGCATATCGCCGGTGGAGGCGATGCTGCCGGCAACCAAACCGTCGGCGTGTCCGTTGCGGCACATCATGGCGCCGAAATAGATGCGGCTTTTCATGGCGGCCTCGGCCTTTTCCGGGGTCATTCCCTTGGCCTTGCGCATCTCGGTAAATTGTTCGACGTATTTCCCGAACAGGTCGCTCTTGAGATAATCGAGACTTTCAAATTTCTTCTCGGCGACTCCGCCCTCCTTACAGGCTTTGGCGATTTCCTCTTCGGATCCGAGAACGATCACTTTCGCCACGACCTTTTTCTCCATCGCCTCGTTGGCGGCGACGACAACGCGGGGGTCCTGTCCTTCGGGCAGGACGATTACTTTCAGGTTCGCTTTTGCGCGTGCTTCGAGAGTTTCCAATACAGCCATTTCTTCACCTCATTATGTTACTTTGAATCTTCTCTTGACCGTCAATGTTCCTGTGTGAAGTCCCGCAAATTTCTTTGGACATCGTCCAAAGAAATTTGCGCGTACTCCGCACCGGCACGTTGCCGGTCGGGAGGAGGTTCGGAGGGGGGCGAAGCGCCCCCTCTGAATCCCCTTTCCAGCGGGTTAGTCGCGGAGGCCGAGGGTGCTGACGGTGCTTTTGGCGATCATGAGTTCTTCGTCGGTGGGCATGACGATGACTTGATAGGCGCTGTCGTCGGTGGAGATGACGCCTTTTTTGCCGAAAGCCGCATTATTCTTATCGGGATCGACTTTGATTCCGAGGCCTTTGAGTCCATCGGTGATGCGTTTGCGCATGACGGTGGAGTATTCGCCGATTCCGCCGGTGAAGACGATGGCGTCGACGCCTTCGCAGAGCACGAAGTAGGAGCCGATATACTTCATCACGCGGCGGGCGAACATTTTGAGTGCGAGTTCGGCCTGTTCGTTGCCGCCTTCTGCTGCGTTGATCATATCGCGCATGTCGCCGGAGTTGATTCCGCCGACGCCGAGGAGGCCGGATTGCTTGTTGAGAATGTTATCCACTTCCTTGGTGGTATGCCCGAGGTCGATCAGGCGGATGACGGCGGCGGGGTCGAGGTCGCCGGAGCGGGTTCCCATCATCAGGCCTTCGAGCGGGGTGAGGCCCATGGTGGTATCGATGACTTTGCCGTTTTTGACGGCGGCCATGCTGCAGCCGTTGCCGAGGTGGCAGGTGATGACGGTGGTCTCTTCGGGTTTCTTGCCGAGGAATTCCGCCGTGGCGAGGGTCACATAGTGGTGGCTGGTGCCGTGATAGCCGTATTTGCGGATGCCGTACTTCTCATAATACTCGTAGGGAATCGCGTAGAGGTAGGCTTCGGGCGGCATGGTCTGGTGGAACTGGGTGTCGAACACGCCGACGTTGGGAACGCCCGGGATCGCCGCTTCGCACGCTTCGATGCCGGCGAGGTTGGCGGGGTTATGCAGCGGGCCGAGGGGGAAGTATTCGCGGATGATGGCCTTGACTTCTTCGTCGACTTTCACCGGGTGGGTGATTTTTTCGCCGCCGAGGAGCACACGGTGGCCGATGGCAACGATCTCATCCAGATTTTTGAGGACGCCGTCATTGGGGTCGACCAGTTTATTGCAGACCTTTTTGAGCGCTTCTTCAAGATTCTTGACGGGAACGATGCCTTCGAATTTGAGTCCGTCGGACATGCGTTTGTAGATCATATTGGGGCTGTCGGTTCCGAGCCGTTCGAACTGTCCTTTGGCCAGAACCGAGTTGTTTGCCATCGAGAACAGCGTAAACTTCATGGAACTGCTGCCCGCATTGATGACCAGTACTTTCATTTTCGCACACCTGCCTTTTCATTAAAAATTGAATGATTATAAATACGGATGGAGCCTTGCTCCGGCTCCATCTTAGACTCTCTGTCGCACGATCGTTTTATTTTTTTCGGAAAACGATTCTGCCCTTGGTTAGATCGTAGGGGGACATTTCCAGCGTCACCGAGTCCCCCGGCAGGATGCGGATGAAGTTCATCCTCATTTTGCCCGAGATGTGGGCATTGACGACATGCCCGGTCTGCAGTTCCACCTTGAACATCGTGTTGGGCAGCAGTTCCCTCACTGTGCCCTCCACCCGAATCACATCATCTTTGGCCACGTTAAAATCTCCGGTTCATTATCTGTAATTAAAATCATATGTTCAAAATGGGCGGCGTATTCCCCGTCGCGGGTACGCACCGTCCAATGATCGACGGAGTCGGTACTGACCCGGGCGGTGCCGAGGTTGAGCATCGGTTCGATGCAGAGCACCATGCCGGGGGAGAGTAGCGGGCCGCGCCCGAAACTGCCGACGAAATTGGGTACTTCGGGCGGCTCGTGAAGACGGGTGCCGCAACCGTGGCCGACATATTCGCGCACCACGCCGAGAAGGTATTTTTTGGCGGTGCTTTCGACCGCCTGGCTGATATCGCGGACGCAGTTGCCGTTTTTGGCCGCGCGGATTCCGGCCATGAGCGCCTCGCGGGTGCCTTCCAGCAGCCGTTTGATTTTTTCCGGCGGGTTTTCCTGAAAACAGACGGTGAGTGCGGTGTCGCCGATTCCGCCGTCGAGTTCGATGCCGACGTCGATGCTGACGATATCGGTGTCGAGAATCAGACGGTCGGGGCGGCCGATGCCGTGAACCACTTCGTCGTTGACGGAAATGCAGATATTGCCGGGGTAGCCGTGATAACCGAGAAAGGCGCTTTTGCCGCCGGTCGCCCGGATGAGTTCACCGGCGAACTGATCGAGGTCGAAGGTGGTCATGCCGACACGGACGCCGGCTGCGATCGCGTCACGCACTTCGGCGGTGACAAGGGCAGCGCGGCGGATTCGCTTGATCTCATCTTCGGTATGAATGATCCGGTCACGCGACATCGGTTATTCGAGCTCCTTTTTGAGGGCCGCGAAAACCTGGTCTCTTTCGGTTCCGGTCAATTCCAACAGCAGCCCCTGCTTCTGATAGAAGTGAATGACGGGGCTGGTCTGGGTGTGGAACACCTTGAGCCGCGCCCTGGCGGTTTCCAGGGAATCATCCGAACGCTGGACGAGCTCGCCGCCGCATTGGTCGCAGACGCCCGCTTTTTTCGCCGGGTTGTAGACTTTGTTGTAAATGGCGCCGCACTGTTTGCAACTTTCGCGCGCGGTCAGGCGGGTAAGGAGCGTTTTTTCGTCCACATTGAAGAAAACCACGCGATCGAGCGATTTGCCGATCGCTTTGAGTACATCCGAAAGCAGATCGGCCTGCTTGATGGTGCGGGGGAAGCCGTCGAGGATGAAACCGTTGGCGCAATCCGGCTGCTTCAGCCGGTCGCCGACCATTTTGGCAACCTGATCGTCCGGCACGAAATTGCCTGCCTTCATGAGATCGTCGGCCATATGGCCGAGTTCGGTTCCCTTCCTGACTTCTTCGCGCAGAAGGTCGCCGGTGGAGATGTGAACCAGATGATACTGTTCCAGGAGCAGGGCGGAAAAGGTCCCTTTGCCCGCGCCCGGAGCGCCGATGAAAATCAGGTTCTTCTGTTTGAGCATGTTACGATCTCCTTGCAAAATCGGTCAGATGGGTGATCAGGTCTGCTGCATTCATTTCGACTTGTTCGCCGGTCGCCATGGTTTTGACCGCGGCGACGCCTTTCTCCAGCTCCGCGTCGCCGCGGATCACGGCGAGGAGGGCCCCCGTCTTATTCACTTCGCGGAGCTGCGCCTTGAAGGAGCGGTCCTCCAGCTCCATCGCCACGCGGACATTTGCCCGGCGGAGTTCGCCCGCCAGTTTCAGGTTAGCCATGCGCGCCGCGGCGCCGAGGCCGACGAGGTAGACCGGCAGCGCTTCCGGCGCGGCGGCCGCCGCCCCCTGGGAGTCGAGCACCATCAGCAGCCGGTCCATGCCCGCCGCGAATCCAACCCCGGGTACCGGTTTCTTCTGTCCCGGCAAATAGAGCTCGTAACGGCCGCCGCCGGCGATGGCCGTCTGTGCGCCGAGGCCGGAGTGGCTCACTTCAAAAACGGTATGGACATAATAGTCGAGCCCCCGCACCAGCAGAGGATCGACGGTGTAATTCACATTCAAAGCATCGAGCGACTGCCGGACTTCGGCGAAATAGGCGCGGGATTCTTCAGTGTAGCTGCCGACATAGTCGGGGGCGTCGGCCACTACTTTGCGGCACGCCTCCTGCTTGCAGTCGAGGATGCGCCAGACGTTTCGTCCGAGCCTGGCCTTGCAGTCGTCGCACATGGTTCCGATGCGGGAACTGAAGTAATCGTACAGCAGTTTGCCGGCCGGTTCCCGGTCCTGTGCCACCCCGCGGGTATTGATTGCGAGCCGGGCGTCTTTGATCCCGATGCTGTCGAGGTAATCCATCAGCATGGCGATGCATTCGGCATCGATCATGGGGGCTGTGCGGCCGACGTTTTCGACGCCGACCTGGTGGAACTGGCGGCGGCGGCCGGCCGCCGGGCGGTCGCCGCCGAACAGCGGGTCTTCTATTATGGCCCGTTGTTCCGCGGCGAACGCCCGGCGGCCGGCCGCCGCCGCCAGTTCCACCAGGTCGGCGTCGAAAACGTCGGCCGCACAGCCCCCCTGAGCGATGCCGTCTGCATCGCCCTG
>JAVBSA010000245.1:0-4103 GCA_031556915.1 Victivallis sp. | reverse complement strand
GCCGCCGATCTCCTGTGCGAAGAGGTTCAATTTCTGTGCGATGAAATCAAAAAGTACGATACCGGCCACCCGACCCACACCAATCTCCACGGCGTCAACGGCAATCCCGCTTCGCCCGGCAGGGATTTCCACAAGACGGCGGTATTGCCCGACAGCATCAGCTGTTCGATTCACCAGAGCAACGACAACCCGAATCTGGGAACTCTGCGCGACCGGCTCAATTTTTACTGCTGCGGAGTCGACCGCACCTGGAGCTGGCGCAAAGACGACCGCGCCATGGTCGGGGAGCTGCAAATTGGCAGCAGCTCCATCCACGTCCGCCGATATACGCCGACTCCGGCGACGATCACCTTTGAATTGTGGCAGGCCTACGCCTCCGGCATGAGCGGGGTGATTCACTGGCTCTGGCAGGCGTGGCGGGCGGGAACCTTCGAAAACGGCGAATTCGGCTTGCGCGCTCCCGCCGACGGCGGCGAAACCCCGCGTTCCCGCGCGGTAAAAGAATTTGCGGAGCTCTTCCGGGCAAACGAAAAGGAGCTTCTGTCGGTCGCTCCGCGTTCGACGGCCTCCATCGCGATTCTCGACTCGTACGCCAACGGCATTTTTCAACTGCTCCAATGGCTCGACCACCAAGGCGTTCCGGATTTCGGCATGGAATATTTTAACGCGGTCCTCGGCTGCTACCGGGCGTTGAACGAAGCGAATTTCGCGGTGGATTTCATCTCCGAGGAAGAGGTCCGGCAGGGGAAACTCGCCCAATACAAACTCCTCTATCTCCCCCACGTCAACGTGATGGAGAAACCGGTCGCCGACGCCGTCTGCGAATTCGTAAAGCAGGGGGGCCATGCCTGGGCCGACGGCAGGATGGGCAGCCACGACGAGCATATGTTCGTCCGCAAAAGCATCCCGTGCCACCAATTGAACGAGCTGTTCGGCGTCCGCGAAGCGGAGTATCTGACCGGAAACGGGGAATTTGAAGCCGTCACCACCGATGGAATCCGCATCGCCGGGCAAAAAAGTCGCCAGCTCTTCGAACCGCTCCCGGGAGCAACGGTTCACGCGACCTACCGTGACGGTTCGGCGGCGGCGGTCGATCACAGCTTTGGCCGGGGCGCAAGCCGCATCTGGGGACTGGACCTCGCCCTCCGGCTCTGGGAGCATTGCGATTCCGCGGCGGAACAGGAGATCGCATCGTTCGCCCGCAAGTGCGGCATCGTACCCGAACTGGAGTTGCCGCCGGGAATCGTCGGGCGCAAACTGACCTCGCCGAGCGGGAACGGAGTCATAATCCTCAGCTCCATCGCCGACCGGGAAATCGAGTTTGAACTCCCTGTCGCCGGCAAATGCCTTTACGGATACGGGAAACCATCCGGCAAAACTACGTTGCCCGCCGGATGCACGGAAGTTGTCATTCACACTGGTTTGCAGTTATGACAATCTCAATTCCCACCTTAAATACCGGCATCCCGTCAGTGGATAAATCCTTTCGGATTGCCTGCGGCGATCTTGCCGGAAATATCACCCGTTTCAAAAAAGAACCCGTTATCATTGCCGGTATGGATTATGACTCCCCCTGGATCAGGGACGCCGCCTTCAATACCTGGTACGCGGGAATGCTTTGCCCGGATATCGCAAAAAATACGTTATGCTCCGTTTTGACCCGGACTGAAAACGGACTTTCCATCGATGACGGCTCGGAGCAGTATTGGGATAAAATCATATGGGCCTGGGGCGCATGGAAATATTATCTTTATACCGGAGATTCGGAATTTATAAAGACGGCGCTCGAAGCGGTCGAAAATACCCTGGTTCAACTGATTCGCGACGAGTTTGACGAAAAAGACGGCCTGTTTCGCGGCGGAGCATGTTTTCAGGACGGAATTGCGGCATATCCCGACAAATTCGTATCCCGTCAGCGTCAAAGCGCCCTTGTCAGTTGTCTTGCCGATCAGCCCCGGCCGAAGTTTCTTGTTGACAAGGGGATGGGGATTCCATGCAAGGCGCTGTCCACCAATTGTCTGTATCTTGCGGCGTATGAAGTCGCGGATCATATGCGCAAAGAATCAGGCTTGCCGGAACGCTGGGAAAAAGAAAGTGCCGGGCTCAGGAATCAGATCAATGAAAAGTTCTGGAACGATGCGGCAGGAACTTACCGCTACTTGCTCGACGCGGATGATCCGAATCCGGCCCGGCAGGAAGGGCTCGGGCATGCTTTCGCGATCTTGTTCCAGATTGCCGGCAAGGATCGCGAAGAGAAAATCATCCGCAATCTGCATATCACTCCCCAAGGGCTGCCGTGCGTCTGGCCGCAATATGAAAGGTACGGCGGCACGGAAGGCGTTTATGCCAGACATTCCGGAGTGATATGGCCCCAGGTTTGCGCTGCCTGGTGCGAAGCTCTTGCACAGGCGGGATACCGTGAAATGGCTTTTGACGAAATGATGAAGCTTGCGGAAAAAGCCGCCCGTGATTATATCTTTTCCGAAATCTATCATCCGGAAACCGGATTGCCGTATGGCGGAATTCAAGAAGACGGAGCCAGAGGAATGGTCGAGTGGATATCATGCCACCGCCAGACCTGGTGCGCCGGCGGATTCATCAGTATGATATTGAATGTTTTCCTGGGAGTTCGATATTCGCCTTCCGGCCTGGCTTTCTCTCCATATCTGCCGGAAGGAACCGATGAAATCACATTATCGGATTTCCCCTACCGCCAAAGCCGCCTGAATATAACGGTCAGGCGCCACACCTGCAACCAGCTGCTGGTCAATGGGAAAGAATCGGAAATGCTTGACTCTGAAATCAAAGGCACAAACGATATCACAATCAAGGTGAAAAAATGAAAATAAAAAGTATCGTACTCTCTTTATTCTGTCTTTCCGCGCTTGCAATGGGGGCGGAACTGATGACCCAGCGGGATTTACTCGCCGCATGGAACAAAGACAACCCCAACTACAAAGTGGAGTTTTCCGCGGAAAAATGCACCGCGACCTGTCTGAAGAACGAGCGCCGGGCCCTGGCGGTTCAATCCCGTTCCATCACCGGCGTCAAACCGGGAGAGACCTTCCAAGCGTCATTCCTGGCTCGCGGAACGGTAAACAATCTGGAATTTTTCCCTCAAAGCAATGGAAAAACCTGTAGTGACCAACAAAGTCTTTTCCGGGTTTTCGATGACTGGAATCATTATGAGGCGACCTTTACCATTCCCGAAGATTGCACGACCTTCAGTTGTGTGATTTATGCGTGGAACCAAGAGGGATTTTTTGAAATCAAGGAGTTCTCCATCCGGCCGATCGCCGCTGAAATCGAAACAGCCGCCGAGCTTGACGCTCAAAAAATCACGATCAACGGAACTTCCGATAAAGCTCTTTATGACCCCGGCGAACAGATGACGTTTTTGATCGCTCCCGATTTCGACGGGCAAACCGTCCCCACCGACACTTATTCCGTCAAATGGCAGAGAACCGGGGAGGATGGGAAACGCGCAACCGGCAAGGAACCGTTTACGCCCGGCAAACCGGTCGTCATCAAAACCAGTCTCGACACTCCCGGATTCGTTCGGATTGTCGCCTATCTGGCCGACGGCAAAGGGCGGATTGTCCAGAAAAAAAATCAGGCCGGGAAACCGGAAGATATCTGTTTCATCGGCGGGGCCGGTGTTCAGCCGGAAAAACTTCAACCGGCAGTCGAAGAACCGGCGGATTTCGATGCGTTCTGGGCGAAACAGAAAGCAAAGCTTGCCGCAATTCCCGTTAAATTCAAAATGGATCAAGTCGGTTCCAGCCCAAACGTCGACATTTACGCGGTTTCCGTCGATTGCGCCGGTCCGCGCCCCGTAACAGGATATCTTACCATTCCGGTTGGAGCAAAGGAGAAATCGCTCCCCGCCTACGTCTCTTATCAAGGCTATGGAACCAACATTCAGGCGCCTCCGAAAGACGGTCCCGGCAACCGGCTTCGTTTCGAGGTCAACGCCCACGGCTATGAACTCGGCAAAGACAAAGGTTATTATGACGATTTCTTCGCCAAGATCAAATCGAACGGAGCGATTTACGCGTTTGACCCGAAGCAGAATTCCGACCCCGAAACCGCCTATTTCAACG
>JAVBSA010000062.1:0-5333 GCA_031556915.1 Victivallis sp. | reverse complement strand
ACCCTACTTTCGGTGACGTGGCCCACTTTCGTGGTATTCTGCGGTCAAGGCATGCAACAACCTTCCACAATTGCAGAAACTACTGCCGTTCGGCCCTTCCCAGTTCCCCGGTACTATGGCCTCTGCTGACTTCTCGACGTTCAGCCGCTCATCTCTGAACGGGTTGAACTTACCATGCATTCACGGCTTCATTCGTATCGTCGAGACCTCCCCGGATAAGTGCGATAACTTTCATCCCATGCGCCTGGTACATTTACACCACGAGGTTCTGGCAGTATCGGACTTCGCTTTGTTTTGCAAGCTCGTCCGCCTCGCAAATGCCTTATATGTACTTTCTGTTCGTCAGGCCGGGAATTTGCCGCCGACTTCCTTCAGATTCCACCTCGCGATGGACACCCTTGTCTTTGGCTAACAGTTCCTACTGCCAAGTCTGTAACGGACTTTCACCGTCAAGTTATCGCCCATGCCGGGCGTACCTACAATGGAAAAATCTGGATTTTTCCCGTGTAGCGCACACGGTCTGCTTTGACCGTCAGGTCAAACAGACCCCGACCCCTGTCAGGCTCCCACGAATCTTAAAATCGCAACGTCGTGGGAACGGGGATGCCCCCTTCCGGGGGCTGGTTTTTGCGCCTGGCGGCGCAAAGAACCGCGCACGCTATGTGGCGGAAAAAATTTTGCAATTTTTTTCCTTGGTTAGCGTCACTTACGTGCGACAAAGCTTGAGGCTCCGCCTCAAACTCCGCCAAAGGGTTATGCACCCGTTGGAATCCGCACCAAGGCCGAAAGGCCCTGGACCCGGTCGGCTACGCCTCCCTACGGGTTGTCCGACATTCCTTAGCTCCGCCTCCCTACTTTACCTCCGCTTTGACCAGCATCATATCCCGGCTCTTCAACCTGAACGCCAACCTTGCCGTCTCTCCATCCCGCTCCGCCTTCACCAACTCCGTCCCCTCCTCCGTCTTATGCAACAGCGTAAACCGATATTCCCTGCCGGCACTCAACGCGTGAAAGTACTCCGCCGTCCCCGCCACCTCGTTTTCACTGTTATTGTACACGGTGAACACACGCGCGCCATCTCCCCGTTCCAACGCATAGCCCGGTAAAAACGGATATTCCACGCCCGGAACCGAGGCCCGATAACGTTTCTTCACCCCCGCCCAGGCAATCACCTGATCCATGAAAGAAACCCAGTCGGTAACCTTCGACGTATGCGGCACCCCATTGACATACAACACCTCGCCCTCCCCGTGCGGAATCAGCCACGCGGCGGCTTTGCCGTCGATGCGCCCCACCACTTTGCCGCCGGGTACGTCGATTCCGGCAAAGACTCCGGAAACCTTGCCCCGGAACGGTTTCTCCCCCGGCAGAGCGATTTCGATTTCACGGATTCCGGGATCGGCTCCGGCCAATTTGCCTTCGACCCCAATCGCATCTTGAACGAGACGAACAAACTGCGCCCCGGCGACCCGGCAGCCGTTGCTCCAGAGAAGCGCGCGGCTCCCGCCGGCGACCCGGCGCAGCAGGAGCTTCTGCTCCTCCAACGGACACTCGGGGTTGCCGCCATCCAGAATCAACCGGATCCGGGGATCATCCGCCGCTTTCGGCAGAAGTTCAAACGGAACCAGGCCGTTGAAGGGAAACGAGCCCCAATAGACACTGTAAAGCCCGCCGTTGTTCCGCACCATCAGCGAGGTGGAGAAATCATGCGAGGCGGGGTGCCGGACGGGCCGCGCCTCCCCATATTTGCCGAACTCGACATCCAATCCGCCCAGGAGAGCGACTTCCGAAGGCGAAATCCGGTAAGTCGCCACCTCCTTCAAATGCGGCGCGAGACGCCCGATGCTCTCCCACGACTTCCAGAAAGCGGGCACATTGTACTTCTCCTCCCCGAGGCAGGGCGAGAAAACCCAGCGCAACGCGTTGCCGTTGAGCGCAGGCAGAATGTGCATCAGCCCGGCGTTGAAGCGGTCATAGGGCGGAACCGGCGTCCCCCACTCGAAGCAGCGGGGCGACGGCGCGCCGCGAAGCATGAAGTACGGCTCCCCGTGTTCCATCGAAAAATAACCGCCCGCGATGCGTCCCTTCGCCAGCCAGTCGTCGTAGCGTCCGTCATGATGCCGCAGAAAAATCTGCGCGTCGCCGTTGACCGCGGTAATCGCCGCGACCGTGTCGTAGAAGAAATCCGCCGGGTGAAAGTTGTGCTTGAAATCCATGAAATCCCGCCAGAAGGGGCGCGTGTCTTTCTGCTGAACGCGGAACCCTTTGAGCGGCTGCGGAATCCGCACCTCGTCCCAGGAGCCGAAACGGATTCCGGCCCGGCGCGACACTTCATCCAGCGTCAGCTTGCGGTGATTCTTGAGGTAACGGACAAAGTCCTTTTGCGCCCACTCGCTGTAATCCCAGACGTTATCGGTTCCACGGGCGTCGTTGATGAAGTCGTCGAAATAGAAGCGCTCGCAGAGCGGGGGGCGCAAATCGAAACGCAGCACCCGGCCGCTCGGCGTATACCGTTCGGCAATCAAGCGCCACACCTCTTTGAAGTGTTCGCGGTAAAGCGGCGCGTGGGTCGAGGGCGGCGGCAGAAGCAGCATCAGCCACTCGGTCCGGCCCCACGCCGGCTTGCCGTACTGGTCAAGGATCTGATACTGAACCTGACGCAGCCATTCGGGCATATTCCCGTCGGTGCTGTAAAGCGAAATATTGACATGTTTGCCGCGCCCGGCGGCGTGAAGGAAAACCCGGTCGAGATCGCTGAAGTCGTAGACTCCCGGCAGCGGTTCGATGTCGCACCAGAGCATTTCAAGCTGGATCGAATCGGCGTGGATGCCGGAATAAGCGTCGATTGCCTCCGTGCTCTTGCGCTGGCCGGGGCCGCAGTTCTGCCCGACGCCGCCCGCCAATTCAAAGATCGGTTTGGGAATCCGGGATTGACGCGCCAACTCGGCCGGAGCCGGACGAAGCCCCTTCACGCCGAAGAGCTGGCGGCCGCGCAAGAGGACCGTATCGCCGTTTTCGATGCGCGCCTCGAGATAATAGGGACCGGGCGCGAGGCGCGGGTACTCCAACGGGAAGTCGCCGGCTTCATTCTCCGTCACCTCGAACTGTTTCTCCGTTCCCGGCAGCGGCCACCCGAAATAGTCGGTCAGTTGAAAGCGGAGGCGGGATTTGCGCGCCGCGTTCCGTCCGTCCGGCACGAACGTGCAATTCAGCCGGGCAACCGCTTTCTCCGGGAATACCATGCATTGTTCGGTCAGTTCCAACCCGGGCGCGCCGAATTTGAGCTCCCCGCCCTGAAAATTGCGCTGCAGCGGGGCGACGGCGTAAATCCAGAAGCGGCGCATCAAAAGATAACTCGCCGGCGAAGGATGGATGAAGCGAACCCGTAAAGCGTTGGCTTCGAAGGGCTCCTTGAAGCGGATCATGGCCGCATCCTCATCCTGCCGGGAACGCGGTGTAAAAACGGTCTCCCACCCGTTCCCCAGGCGCCGTTCCACCACGAAAGCGGGGCGGTAGGCGGGTGCGTCGACGCTCAACGACCAGTAGACCAACGTGTCGATCCTGACCGGCTCATCCGTGGGGAAGTCGAACTGCAGAAAGGGGTTATCCGGATCCACCGAACCTCCCGTCGCGCTGTTCCACCCGGCGTTCCAGCCGGTGTTGGCGTGAAATTTGCGGTCGTACTGCGGAATCCGCGGCGTCGGCTCGGCGATGCATTCGATCGACCAGAGCGGCCGGAACAAGCCGCCGGATTCGGAGAGGACCGAGCTTTGCGAGATATTGAACCGGCCGGGGAGCACCGCGTCGGACCACTCCGGCTTGCGCAGATTTTCCCACGCGGGTTCGGCGGCGGCGCAGACGGCAAACGCGACCGGCAGAAGAGCGAAAAATCGTTTCAGCATCAGATATCCCCCTCGTACCAATTGCATTGATATTTGCCCTGCGCCACGATTCCGGAATAGGTCAACGGAGCCGTGACGCTCTCCACATGGCTGTCGAAAAAGAGAACGTTGTTCCGGCGGTTGCCGTGCGTGTCGAGAATGTTGACGGTGATCGCATCGTTCCCCGCCGAATAGATCCGGTAAGAGGACCACGGGGTGCTGATCGTATCGGTGTAATAGTCGAAAAGCGCGATCACCGTCGAACACGAACGCATCTTCCCCGGCCGGGCGGAGTCGAAACGGTACTTGCGGTCATAACCGACGTTGAAGGCGTAACTGCGCAAATTGCCGGTGGGGGTGGTGACGCCGTCGCCCATCACGCGGTGGACGTCGCAGAGGAAGACGTTGGCTTTGCCCGCTCCCATCTTGTCGTGGTCCAGATAGCCGTTCCGGCTCAGGATAAGCGCGTAATTATCGACCCCGCCGATGGGAGCCGACGGGTTCACCATATGCGCGGGGGCCCACCCGCCGAAATCGGAGGCATAGAGCGTCATGACCTGCCCGACGGTTTTGAGGTTGTTGCGGCAGTTGGCCATCCGCGCCTGGCCGCGCGCTTTGTTGAGCGCGGGCAGCAGCATGGCGGCCAGGATCGCGATGATGGCGATCACGACGAGGAGTTCAATCAGGGTGAAGCGTTTCATCTTATCTCTCCTTCCATCATTGATTAACGTACATGGTTTCCAGGCGGGATTCCACTTTTTTCACGCCCTGCCGGATCAATTCCTGCTGGATGAGGGCAACCGGCGTCTTGCGGGGAGAAACTTTTTCGCGCAGCGCAAGCGCGGCGGCGACTCCCGCCCCCTGCCCGATGTTGAGGCAGACCGGCATGACCCGGAAACTCGAATGCGCCTTGTGCGAGCCGGAGATGTTGCGCCCCGCCAGCAGCAGCCCCTCCATTCCGGCGGGCAGGCAGGCCCCCAGCGGAACGGTGTAAGTTCCCTGCGCCGTAAACCCCTCCAGCTCCCCGGCCTCATCCAGCCCCATCCCCTTCACATTGTGGATGTCGAAGGGGAAATAATTGTGTGCGGCAATCCAGTCGGGAAAAATCCGCCCGGCGCGGATGTCGGCCGAAGTCAGGCGGTAGTCGCCATGAAAATGGCGGCTTTCGCGCACCCCGAATTGCGAAGCGGTTCCGGCCAGGTAGCTGCGCTCGAACCCCGGCAGGAAACGCCGCAGGAAGGGGATGATTTCGCCGATTTGCTTCCGGCAAAGCAGTTCCGCCTTTGTCCGTTCCGCCGCATCCAGGAAATTGAAACCGACCGCGTTGGTCATAGTGGCGCAGATCACCCCCGGTTCCGCGGTGCGGTGCAGAATCACGTGCCCCGCCGGCGGGGTCAGGTGCTCCAACGCCAGTTCCCGCAGATCACCCGCCGGAACCGGGTGCGAAACATT
>JAVBSA010000335.1:0-4423 GCA_031556915.1 Victivallis sp. | reverse complement strand
GCGGTCTGGAGTCTCCATCCGCGCTACCCTGTCCTGCGGCCGACGTATCGGAGGAGCGGGCCGCGAAGCGGAACGCCCGGAGGAGGTAGGTCCGCCCACGCCGCGCTCTTCATACCGGCGCGGGGCCAGCCAACCGCTCTTACGCCCCCAACGCCCCAAGAGTACCAACCCACCTCTACGCCCCAAAAACCTGTCAGCATTTTTTCCGCAGGAAAAAATGCGTCGGCGCCGGCACCCTGCCGGTCGGGAAGGTCCAGGAGGGGCGACGCGCCCTCCTGGCGGAGTTTGAGGCAGAGCCTCAACTCCCACGGCATTTGATTAACAAGTAAGGGTCGACCGCCTGTAAACAGCAACAAACAGAATCACTTTTAAAAGTGTTATCCTTTTTCTATTATTGTTAATCTTTTTTTCTTTTTCCTCTTGACATTGTTCTTCCGCTATGTCATAATTAAGAAAAGAAAAACGACAGGAAGTAAAATGTTTTTATACCGCCGCATCACGGAAGATATCCGGAACAGTATTTTTTCGGGCGAACTTGCGCCTACCGCCGCCTTGCCTACGGAGCGGGAGCTGGCGAAGCAATACCGGGCCAGCGGCACCAGTGTCCGCAAGGCGATGGCGATTCTGGAAGAAGAGGGTCTGATCGTCAAACGGCACGGCAGCGGCAATTACGTCAATCAGAACCGTGACGGGCTCCCCGACCTGCTTCTCGTGCTTTGCGGCAACCTGGCGCGTTACCGCCCCGGCATCGGCAAGGCGTTCGAGGAGCTGTGCTCCTCGCTCCCCTTCACGGTGGAGGCGCGGCTTGAGAAAAGCGACATCACGCTCGCCGAGCTCGGCGCCATCGAAGCGAAATATCCGGATACGCCGCTTTTGATCGTCAACACCCGGAACGGCACGGCGGAGCTGGCGGCCGCCGGCAAGCTTGATCCGCTGGATCATCTGACTGCTTTCTCCGAGCGGTTGGAACGCATGCCGGACAACTTGAAATGGGCTTTCCCGGACAGGACCGGCGCGGAAGCCTTTTACGGGAGTCCTTTCACCTATCTCTTCAACTGCCTTGCGGTCAACGAAGACCTGGCGAAATCGGCCGGATTGGATCCGGCGCATCCTCCCCGTACCTGGGGAGAGCTGGCGGAGTGGTGCGCCACCTTCACCGACTGGAAGAAAAAAGCGGGCCGGAACGATCTGTACGCCTCTTATCTGTGCGGCGACCGCTATCTGATGGGTTCGCTCTCGAGTTACTTCCGCATGGCGGGCGGCGGCGACGCCTTCAGCAACTCCCCGGAGCTGGGGGAAGGACTCCGCGCGCTTTATGAGTTGCTTTCGGGGCTCTTTCACCACGGCGACCTCCATGTGACGGTGACGCAGTCGCCCGCGCCTTTCGTCGGCGGCAAATACCTGCTGGGATTTCAGGCGGGGACCTGGCTGCCGCGCGACGCGGGCAATTTCAACCCGGCGTTGAACTACCGCCTCTGTCCGATTCCGCAGCCCGACCTGAGTTCGGCCAGCTGTTACTCCGGCGGCTGCGAACTGATGGAGTTCGCCTTGAACGGCAGCGGCGAAGAGGGGCTGGCGCGGTTGAAGGCCTGTTCCGACCTGCTTTGCGACCTCGACCGCATGGAACCGATTCTCCTGCGGCTCGGCGTGCTGCCCGCCGATTCGTTGAGCCTCCAGGCTTTCGTGACGCGCCACCCGGAGTTCACCCCCTTCCGCGACGCCATGTTCCACACCCTCGAACCGCATCACCTCGAAGAAAATGAGCTCGAAGAAAAACTTTGCGGCCAGGTCCGGCAATTGCTGCGCAGCGGCGACGCCGATATCCCCCGCCTGGTTCGCGAATACCGTTCCCTTCTGAAACGATAACGAAAAATAACGAAGGAGAGTCCCATGAGAAAATTCACATTGATTGAACTTCTGGTCGTAATCGCGATCATCGCGATTCTGGCGTCGATGCTGCTGCCCGCGCTCAACAAAGCGCGCAGCAAGGCCCACCGGGCCTCCTGTACCGCCAAGCTCAGCACGCTGGGCAAACAGGTGATGTTTTACTGCTCCGACAACGATGATGTGATGCCGATGACTAAAACAAGTTACGACGCCGGCTGGTTTTTCGGCGGAAATCCGGGCGCGGGAAACGCCGCCGGCAGCTTGGCTCCCTATTTCGGAACCGCCACGTACTATTACATCGGAAAAAACGGCGAGATGAACTGCCCGTCGGACAAACGGGTGAATACCAATTCCTATTTTTACTTCAAATCCTTCTCTTACGGCCTGAATATTTCGATCTGCGGTTCCCAGACCGACACGACGGTGAGCCAGCGCGGCCCCTTTAAGATCCACCGTTACCGGGAACGCAAGGTGGTCGCCTTCGATTGCGCGGGCGATACGCCGAGCGAATCGGTCGTCTCCAACAATCAGCATCAGTTCTACGGCTACTGGCAACAGCAGGGCAAGCTGGAGGGCGCCACCGGCAGAAAGCAGGAGCTCTATCACGACGGCGGAGCCAATAAGCTTTTCACCGACGGCAGCGTGGACTGGTGGATGGCGGCCGAGGATGTCTCCTACGGCCCTGGCCATAAGCGCTACGTGGTGGAATTCATATGAGCGGATTGCTGAAACTGATCGCCTTACCGGCAGCGCTGGCACTTACCACCCTCTTCGCCGTCGAGCCGGTCGTCCCGGAGTTACAGGTCCAAACGCCCGGTTATACGGAATACCTCGCCAACGGGCTGCATCCCTTCAAGGCGTTCGACCGGATGCCCTCCCCCGCGGATACGGCGAAGGATTCCGGGCTGTTCATCCGTGTTCCCGGAGAATGGTTCGACTTTCGCGGCTTGAATCAAATCATCGCCGACAGCGACGGCAAAGTCCAGCCGGGATTCCCGCTGCCGAAAGGCGTCAACTGGAAGAACGGCGCGGTCTATGGCCTCGTCGAGCTGGATTTCACGCTGCCGGCCGACGCCTCCGGCAAAACCGTGCTCCTGAACCTCGCCGGGGCACGCTATCGCGCCAACGTCTACCTCAACGGGAAACTACTCGGGAGCCAGCACACCTATCACAACCGTTTTTACAACATCACCCCGCTTCTCGAAAAGACAAACAACCTCAAGATCGCGCTGCGCAGTTTCAACGAAGTCCAGCCGATCTTCGGCCCGCCCGGAATCGTCCGCAGCAACGCCCACGGCGGAATCATCCATGACCTCAAATTCATCGTGCTCGACAATCCGACGCTGTTCCGGTTCGCCAATATCGCCGTCGATGCGGCAAAAAAGCAAGCCGCAGTTACAATACGCGCCGACCATTTCGGCGAGAAACCAGCCGCAACCGAATTGAACCTCGCCGTCTCCCGCGAAGGCCGTCAACTGTCCGGCAATGTTCTCCGGGCGGAGCTGAAACCGGGGAAGAATTATTTCACGCTCGACCTGCCGCTCGACAAGATCGCGCTCTGGAGTCTCGATACGCCCGAGCTTTACGACCTCACCCTCTCCGCCGGGGGGACGACCTATCCCGTCGAGCGCACCGGGTTCCGCGAAATCCGCCTGGAAGGGCTGCAGCTTACCGTCAACCGGATTCCGGTTTCTCTCTGGGGCGACAGCGCCGCCCGGCTCAACCTCATCATGGCGCAGCTGGCGGAACCTTACCCGTCGGACATCTTCGCCAACCTCAAGGCGCTGGGCTTCAATTACACCAATCTGCTCCATTTCCCGACCGCGCCCGAAACGCTGAAAGCGGCGGACCGGATCGGCTTCTACCTGGGACCGGTGGTGAAAAACGATGCGGACATTCTGTACCGCACCCATGCCGGCGAGGTTCCGGCACCGGAGATCGCCGACTTCCTCGACCAGTTTACGGATTTGTCGGAGATGTACGCGACGCATCCCTCCGTCATCGCCTACACCCGCATGTTCAACTGGCTCTGCGACCCCGCCAAAGCCTACGATCCCCACCGGGTGGGGCTCGACGAACACGCGTCCGACGCGCGGACGAAGTTTGCGGAGACGATCCTGGCGGCGACGGAAACAATCGACCCCACCCGGCTGCATTACCTCCATCACTCCGGCGGCAAAGGGCGGGTCTACACCCACAACCGTTATTGGAGCTGCGGGCTCCCCCTTCAGGAGAAGGCGGATTTCGCCGCCCTGTGGGCCGCGAACGCGACTCCGGACAAAATGCCCCTCTTCGTCACCGAAGGAAATCTCACCAACGGCTGGCCGAGTTTGTACCCCAAATGGGGCAAATCGCCGCGCAACCCGGCGTGGCAGGGGTTGTTCGCCCCCTACGCCCGGCGGGAGATCGGAGCAATCAACCTGGGCGGCGAAGCCTACCGGACAAAAGACGTCGGGCAACGGGCGCTGTTCGACGACCAGATCGAATCCCTGACCCGCCAGGTCGCGGCGTTCCGGCTGCAGCGGGTGTTCGGGCA
>JAVBSA010000183.1:0-6506 GCA_031556915.1 Victivallis sp. | reverse complement strand
TGCCGCACTCCCGCAGAAGAGGCAGAAGTGTTTCAAGGTGATCGCAACTCCGGTTGATCCAGGCCTCATATTCCTTGAGATTCCGCAGATCCTTGATGCCGTCCACGATCTGGTAGCGCACCAGGTTTACGTTCCAGGAAGCGAGATCGCGGATCTCTTTTTCATTGAATTTTTCCCACGGGGGAGTCATGACGCCGCGGCGGGCGGAACGCCCGGTCACGAGTGGAGTGTATTCACACTGAAAGTTTTTCGGCACTTTGAAATCCGGATTTTCCGGCGGCATGATTTCATAGGAGGGATTGCGGAACTGAAGCGTTCCCCACCCCTGCTGAATGCCGAAAATCACCTGCGCTTCTTTCGGATTTTCCGGAAAAGGACAGAATACCGCGACTTTCCGCCACTCCGGATCAGTGCCGGTCATGGAATCCGTCACAAAAAAATTCGACGAACCGTGGTTGTTGTACCAGGCGATGATTTTTCCACCGACATGGATTCCTCCGGCGTCGGATGCAATGCCGTCTGCACGCATTTCCGCCCGGAACCAGATTCCCTTGCCCGCCAACTGTTTGAGCGGAAAATTGAGTACGGCGCCGCGCGTCTGGTTTTCGATATAGGGAACTTTGCCGACCGTCACCGTATAGACACCGTCTTTGTAACGAACGGTTGTTTCGGCGCCGGAGACCGTTTTCTCACCAAACGTGAAGCTGTTCGGCGTCAGTTTGATTGCGGCTCCTTGAAGGAGAACGCCCGAACCGGTCAGCAAAAACAGGGTCATAAGAATTTTCTTTATCATTCGATGATTCCTTTGTTTTCACTTGTTGAGTACAAGCGTTTTTTCATCGAACATCGAAGTATGCGGATTTTTGATCTGCCTGACCGAGCTGTCCGCAAACAGAAAATTGGACCCGTCGCCATTATGGACGCGGGCGATGTAATTTTGATCGATACCGCTCCAATATTGCCGCTGGCCGCGAAGCCATTTCTTGCTGCCGCTGGTAAAATCATACGCATAATACACTTCCGTCATCAGAGCGGTGCCGCTTTTCAGTTTTGTGAGTTTGTAGATTGCGCCATTGATATCCGTCCACGCGGCTCCGCCGTTGGCGGCCGCGCTGCTGTTGATGCCCATCGCCCAGTAACAGGTGGAATACCATGGGGCGTCCGAGGTCACTCCGGGCATGGTGCCGGCAATCGACGGACAGAACAAGACGCCTTTGCGCTCGCGGGAGACCGGAATGGGATAAGCATAATCCGTGATGAATTCCTCATCGGTGACATTCTTTCCCAGATAAGGGGCGCAGACGCCAAGTTCCGAAGGGAGCCACGTGAAGGCGAAAGGCATCCAATCGCCATTGTCGCCGGTGTAACCGATGACGGCTGTTCCGACCTGTTTGAGATTGGATGTGCATGTGATGGCCTTTGCCCGTTCCCGTGCTTTGCTCAATGCGGGTAAAAGCATAGCCGCAAGAATTGCGATGATCGCAATCACAACCAGCAGCTCGATCAGAGTAAAATTGCGATGACTTTTTGACGGATTCATGTACACGTTCCCTTTCCATTGCGGGCCGATTGGTTTCTTTCATAATTATACCGCAAAACACCCGGAACGCCAAGAGAGAATCTGATGAAAAAATGTAACGATCTGTTATATTTTCAGTTTGGTTTTCGCTGTTTGCGATATTGGGCCGGGGTGACGCCGAGTTCCCTGTGAAAAATCTTGATCAGGTAATTCGCCGTGCAGAAACCGGTAAGACCGGCAATTTCATTGATCGAAAGATCCGTCGCCGTCAGATGGTGCTGAACCAGAAAAAGGCGGGTATTCAGAAGATACCGCATCGGCGAAAGGCCGAGAGCCGAGCGAAATTTCTGAGTGTAGGTGGGAATGCTCATCTTCGAGATCCGCGCCAGTTGCTCCAGCGTGAAATGCTGTTCCGGTTTTTCCTCCATCATGACGATCGATTGCAGGATGCAGAAACTGTCCTCATAAACTTCAGGACGTTCCATTTCCGGAGTTCGCATCGCCGTCACCAGGAAATCGAGAATCTGGGCCGTCATGACCGTTGCAAAACCGGGTTCTTTCTGCCGGATTTCCGCAACCGCGCGATCCAGCGCCAGAATTCCCCTGCGGCGCATTGCGGCGGAGAAATGAATGATCGTATCCGGAATGGAAGAGCGCTCCCCGAAGAACCGCCGCCACCCCGGCAAATCGCGCAGCTCCGGATATTGCGTCAGGAATTCCGGCCTTAAAAAGAGATTGTAAAGCACCAGATCCTTACCGTGTTCATACCAATGCTTCTCCCCGACTTGCACGGAGAATACATCCCCCTGAATCAGACAATTGGTACGCTTCCGGCCACTCAAATCAATATGGGTATGCAGTGCGCTGCCTTTGGCGACGAAGACGACTTCAATGAAATCGTGGGAATGCGGACAGACATAATTCAACTGAACGGCTTTCTCCAGCATCACCGGGAGTTGCGGCGGCATGCCGAGCGCGCTTCCCGTAAAAAATGTCATTCCTCCCATGGGGATCCCCGAAAAATTTCATATTTCGTCTGCGGCTGAATCGGATGAGTCAGAAGAGAAAACGACCGTTTATTTTGCAATTGGCTCCACTGTTTTGAATATACATCAAAGAACGCGATTTTCAACAGTTGAATTTATAACCATATAGCATTATCTTTAAAGCAGTTCGGAGATGGCCGAAATCACGCAGTACATGGTTCGCCTGTGAACCGGACTGGAGGAAAACCATGAGATTGATTGTATTATGGATGTGCGTCCTATTGATGCTTGCCGGGTGCGCCAACTCGGAGAGCATATTGATTCGCAACGAGACGCAGGAGACAATCCATGACGTCAATGTGACATGGGACAGTGCAACCGGCCGGAAAACGCATACGATTCCCACAATGCGTCCCGGAAAAATTGAGCTCTTCAATATCCCGACCGACCCGCCGGAATTTATGAAAGACCGGGGAACGAAGGTTGACCTGAATTATGTCTGGCTGGGTGACAAATATGAATACGATGGAATTTTTCATTATCCCTGCGATGAAAATTCTGTTCGGAATATTCTCATCAATCCGGGAGATAATTCGGCGAGACTCATTGAGATTCAAGGAAAAACAATCACAGCCTTTCGTCGTTGGGCCAAATCTTACGAGAGAACTCCCAAAACCGGAACGGTTCAATGAAGCGCAGCTTACGTAGCGTGAAGCGAAGCCTTTCATTTGGGGGATTCTTCATGCGCGAAGCGCGCTTCATAACGCAGCGCAGCGAAGTTGCTTCCTATTGCCGCAAGCAATGCTTCATCGCGGGGCAAAGCCTCGCGGCTTCATTTTTTTACCGGGCATGCCTGGAGGCAGCGTTCGATCACGGTATCCACCTGATTGGCATATTGGTAGCCTTTGAGCTGAAGCGGATCTTTGCGGCGGAGCGCTTCGGCGTCGTCGAAGGTGAAATCCCCTTCCTGGACGGTCCATCCGGCATGGGAAATCCCTGATTCCGGCACCATGCCGAGTGTCCGTTCCCAGCGGCATTTCGATTCATCGCGCGGATAAATTGTTTCCCCGGAAATGGTCAGCGCGCCTAACGGACAGGCGTGCGCGCAGCGTCCGCAGCGGCGGCATAGGGGTTCTCCGGCATAGGCAAAAGTTTCCGGCAAATCCGCCGTGGTCAGCAAAAAGCTGTACCGCTGCCGGGGGCCGAATTCCGGAGTCAGCAGCATTCCGTGCGCCCCGATTTCTCCTAACCCGGCCATCGCCGCCGCCGGAGCATTCTGACGCAGGTCCGGGTGGCCGAGATGCGCCCAGGCGAATTCCCAGTAAGGCGCCAGATTCCGGATCGGCCGGCTTGCCAGGTCGGCGACCGGGATGGAAGCATAGCCTTGTTTTTCCAATTCCGCCGCCCGGTCGTGCGCCGCCCACAAGGTTTCCCGGATCAGTTGATATTGGGCGTAGGCATAACTCATGCCGCATTCGGCCTTCTGGTTGGCCGCAAGCTCCACCATGCGTTCCGGCATGCCGGTGAGAAACACCAGAACGGATTTGCAACCCGGCAGAAGCGTTTCCGGGTCGATGATTCCAGGCAGATTACGCAATTTTTCCGCCTTCACTACGGCGATCCGATCCACATTGGTTGCGGAAAGCCTCGCATCCGGGCATAATGTTTCATTGATTTCCGGAAGCGGGTAATCGGTGAAGAGCGAATTGGTCGAAACCGGGTTGTCGCTCTTTTCCACGTCGGACGCATTCATTCCGGCAATGACGATACTCTGCCTGGCGCGTTCGGAAATAATGTCGAAACAACTCTGACCGCCGGTGGAAGTGGCGCGGGCGGGGCCGGCGGAGTCGCGTTTCCAACCGGCCCGGTCGGCGGCGAGATTGTTGGTTTCGGTCCAATCCTGCGTAGCTTCCCAGCCCAGATCGTCCAGATACCGTGCAATATCCATGGCGGCCATGCCGATGCGGACTTTGGTGGTGACGGAGAGATATCGGCAGTTGTCGTCCGCCGCCGGATATTCCGGCAATGTGCGCCCAAGCGTAATCACATACGGAAACGCCGCCGTGAATTGTTCCACCGGATACCCGGCGACAAAGCTGCCCGCCGCTTCGGGGAAATGATTTTTCCGGATGCTGATCCGGTCGGCGCCTCCAGCCGCGGCAATCCGGCGAACTTCCTCCAACACCTCACCGGGGGGAATCTCTTTGCGCTCCTTGATTCTCCGGGGAGCGTCCGTATAGTTCCGATCCCATTTGCGTTTGCTCTTCGTCATGCAGAAGCGAAAACAATTCCCGAATTCGCCGCCGGGGCGCGGAACGCCGCTTTCGATGATCCGATATAGTTTTTCCTCGTTCAATTCCTCGGAGACTTCCTGCAGGCGGTTCATGTCCAGGGCAAACTGCTCCCCCCAAAGACAACGGTACCGGTTCAATTTCGCATAGCGAAAGGCCTTAGTTCCGATTTTTACTTCGTCAAAACCGGGTTCCAGCAGCATTTCCTTGCGATAATTCCGGCCGGGACATTTCGATGCGCACAGGTTGCAGCGGTCGCATAACGGTTCCCCCTGATACAACGGATCCGCATCCAGTTCGGCGGATGTGATCAACGAAATCAGGCGGTTGCGCGGGCCGTATTGCGGTGAAAGCGCCATATTGTTCCAGCCGAATTCGCCGAGGCCCGCCGCGACGAAAGCATGCCGGTGACTGAACGACGCCGTATTGGTCGATGAAATGCTTTTATACGGGCGATGCCGCCAGAAGCCGGTGCACGGGAACGGAATGGCGGAATAACCGTTGTCTTCCAGAAATTTCCCCAGCCTCCAGGAGATGGTATCCAGCTTCGGAATCATCCCCAATTGAAACGGCCCGCTGAAATTGCTGTTGGGCAACCCGCCCCATTCCACGGAAGCGTCCGGGTGGTGAATGGAAAGCGCGATCACGGATCGCGCCTCCGGCAGATGCGCCTCCGGGCGCAGCATTTCCGGAGCATTTTCCCAACGGGAAACCGGAGCGATTCCAACCAGGTCGGCGCCCAATTCACGGGCTTTGGCCTTTACTGCCGCGGCATTCAATTTCACGATCTACCTCTTGAAAATAGTTTTTGTCTGCAATATAGTATACTTGAAAACGGGGATGATGAAATGGCAGAAAAGCATAAGAATATAGCATTATTCCACATCACTGAAGTTCTTGACAAAAATCCGCTTCATCCGCCCGACACATTGTTCGCCGGCGGAATGACCTGCGATTTTTCCTTTTTGCCGGAAAATATTCTGGTATGGAAATCCTCTTCGGAATTATCCGTGACCAATACTTCGATTCATCAGCGGATGATCCTGAAAATCATCCTCAGCGGCGAGGTGGTCACGATTGTGGATGGAATCCGGATTCCGATGCGGGCGGGAGATATGATCGTCTTTTTTCCGTTTCAATTTCACTCCACCAAGCTGCTGTGCCCGCCTGCGGACTATTCGTTTCTGGCAGTCACCTTCACGGAAAAGAATAAAGATTATTCCGCCATGCATCCCTTGAAGAATCATCTGTTGAGCCTGGACCGGCAGGACGCGGAAAATGTGGCTCATCTGATTCGGAACAATGCGGGGACGAATCGCATGAAGCCGGAGAAAACCGTGTTTCCGTTATTGGAATTGCTGTTGAATCAGCGGCGTAAAATTCAAAATATCCCCTCGGAAAACCCGGATCTTCCGCGCGAGATGTTCGATCGGATCTGTGATTATTTCCGCAGCAATTATGACCGGAAGATTTCTTTGAAAACCGTTGCCGCCGAATTTCAGGTCTCCGAAGAAACAATTCGCCGGATGTTTCATGAGGTCTATGCGGAAATCACACCCGGCAAATTGATTCGGCGGTTGCGTATGCAAATGGCGATTGAACTGTTGGAGCATACCGAGGAGCCCATCGCTTCGATCGCCCGGAAATGCGGATATGCCGACGGTTTTGTGTTCAGCCGCGCCTTCAAACACATGACCGGGCGTTCCCCTT
>JAVBSA010000643.1:0-3789 GCA_031556915.1 Victivallis sp. | reverse complement strand
TGTTGACATTTGTTTGTTTTTTTGCTATAATAAAGATAAACACGATGAAAGGAGCGATATGAAAATGAGCCGCACGGATACAGGAAACCGGATATCTTCCCGTTTTACACTGATTGAACTTCTGGTGGTGATTGCGATCATCGCCATCCTGGCCTCGATGCTGCTGCCGGCGTTGAACAAGGCGCGCGCCGCCGCCAAGGCGGGCAGCTGCGTCAACAACCTCAAGCAGATCGGCATGGGCGGGATGTTTTATGCCCAGGACAATCATGAATACCTTTTCCCGCAGTACGCCAAGGGGTTCGGCGATCATTATTTCTTCCGTATCCTGAGCGGCCATTCGCCGTCGGATACTCCCGGCAAACCTTCGCTGGCTTCCTACGGCGGGTTGACCTGGCACGGCATGGATGTCGCCAAAGGGTCGTTCGTCTGCCCCGGCGAAGCGCTTCCGCTCAAGATCGGGGCGGTTCAGGATGAGGGATACGAAAGCACCCATTACGGCGTCAATCTGCATCTGCATGCCGGAGTCGACTCCACCTGGACCGGATCCTATGTCAGGTTCAAGCGCCTGAGTTCGATCCATGCGCCCTCCCGGGCGATTTCCGCCGGCGACAACTTCCGGGTCAGCGCCCGTTATTTCAACTACATCAGCTACATCAAGTTCCGTCACGGATCAGGGGATTACCGCAAAATCGCCAACGCGGACGCCTATCAGGGGCCGGGAAGCGGCGCGGCGGCCAATCTGCTTTATGCGGACGGGCACGTCAAGCCGACCGGCTTCTTCGAACTGCGGACCGTTTCGAAGGACCCGATGTCGAATACGGTGAATTCCGCCGGCGCCGCCATCTCCGGACAGGACGCCGACGCCCTGACCGCGGGATTCCGCGGCAACAACGGCGGACTGATTCCGTAAGTAAAATTCATTTTAAAGATTGACATTGAGCCCTTTTTCAGTATAGTAAAAAGAGGACAAAGCAAACAAGGAGCAATATGAAGACGGACGCGATGAAAAACAAGCCGAAAAGCATGGCGGATATCGCCGGGATGCTCGGTATCACTTCGACGTCCGTTTCGCTGGCGTTGCGGAATTCCTCCCTGATTTCGCGGGAGCTTCGCGAACAGGTTCAGCGGATTGCGGAAGAGAACGATTTCAAGACCCGGAGTTACCGGAAACGCCAGCCCCCCCAGGGCGCGGGCGGCAAGGTCGCGGTCCTGTACAATGAATGCGACGCGGCCGATCCCGTGGCCCAGCAGATCATGAACAGTGTGATGAAACGGCTGACGGAGTTCAAGATACCCTTTTCCATCCATTCCGGGGAAGAGCTGAAGAAAAATCCCTCCATCGTCGAAGGGCTGGCCGGGGTGATCTATTACTACTGTTTCAACCCGTCGGCCAGCCCGGTTCTCGACGGAATCCCCCAGGTGGCGGTCATGCATGAAGAGATCGACGTCGGCCCCTGGGACAACTTCAAGCCGAACGAGAGAATGGCGGGCAAACTCGCCGCCAGCTATCTGCTGGAACAGAAATTCGCCAGGACGATCCTGGTCTGGGAGGAGCAATGGGCCTATCACTCGGATACCCACCCCCGGCTGGAAGGGTTCCGGAACCGGGTCCGCGAGGCCGGGGCCGAGCTGGTCGAACTCTCCTACGACCGTCACGACGAATCCCAGGCTTTTCTCGACGGCCTGATTGAAGTTCTGAAGCGTTTCGACGGCAAAGCCGGAATTTTCGCCTTCAACGACCAGGTCGCCTATAAGGTGTGCCACACTTTGAACTTCGCCGGGTTTCAGCGCAAGCCGAAGGAGTTCGAGGTGATTTCCTGCGATAATACCGCTCTCATCAAGGGGCTCTACCCGCCTCTGCCTGTAGTGGATCTGCATATTTCGGAAATTGCGGCCCGGGCGGTGGAAGGGCTGATGTGGCGGCTGGCCAACCCTGAAAGCAGTTTCCAGGATGTCCTGATCAAACCGGATCTGATCCTGCCCCCGGCGGAATAATCCGCTTCGCAATCAATTCTTTCTTTTCCGGCGACGGCGAGTCGCCGTTGGGCCGTTGTGTCTGCGTACAATCAACTATTTTGGAGAAGGTATGAAGTTTTTTCCCGCGACAATATTGGCTTTGGGAGTCGTCTTCCCGCTGTTTGCCGACTGGCATTATCCGCTTTACCTCGACGGCGGAACTCCGTTCCCGAAACGGGTCGGAATCACGGTCCGAAATCCCGCCGCCAAGGCGGCCGAGGGGGAGGAATTGACCATTCCGGTTCACTCCCTGCCGCTGGCGGGGGAAGATCCCGGTAAAATCCGGGTCGTGGACGAAAAGGGACAGGAACTCCTTCACCGGGCGATTCCCGAAGGCAAAGTCTTTTCTCCTGAATCCGGCCTGGTGGTTCCGGTGAGCGCCGGGGCGAACGGGAGTACCGTCATAACCGTCTATTACGGGAGCAAAGACGCCTGGGAACTGCCCGATATGCTGCCCGGGGGCAAGTCCTCCTTTACCGACTCCTTCGAGGCGGGGAGCGGAAAACTCCCGCCGGGGTGGTCCGAGAATTCGACCGACGACCGGCACAGGAATTCGCGTTCCGAAAGCGTGGCCCGAACCGGAAAACAGTCGCTGGAAACCCGTGTTGAACCGGGTTCCAAGCCCAATTGGGTGAAGTTTTTCCGGGAAATTCCGGTTCGGCCCGGCACGAAGTTCCGGGTATCCGGCTGGGTGAAAGGGGAGAATGTCACGGGCGGTCTCGGCGCCGGCTTCTTTCTCCACATCGGCACCAAAGGGAACACCTCCAGAAATCCGCTCAACAAATGGGGAAATCACGGCTCGTTCGATTGGCGAAAAATCGAGTTTGAAGGCGTGGTTCCGGAAGGCGCGAACCTGATGCTCCTCGGAACCGTGCTCCATGCCGAAGGCGGGTGCGCCTGGTTCGATGATATTGAAGTTGCGCTCGACAACTCCGCCGCATTCACCTGGGAGGTCGGCGAACCGGAGACCCTGAAGCTCGATTTCGCCGCCCGGCAGGAGAAATGGGAGCTCGATTCCGCGAAGTGGCCCGAACGCTATTCGTTTCAGGTCTGCAATTTCTCCGGAACCGGCGAGGGGCGGAAGCTGTGCGCGCTGCCGGTCAGCCGGTTGGCGCACGGGAACTACCCCGCGTCCGCTTTCCGGCTGTTTGCCGGCGGCGGTGAGATTCCTTTCCTGTTGATCGGCGGAGAAATGATATTTGAAGTGGATGCGCTCGGTTCCCGCGCAACCCGGCCCTTCAACCTCTATCTGGCCGCGGACCGGCGGAATGCGGCAGGTACGGCGAAACTCTCCCCCGCCAGCTCGATCCTGAGCGATTATGAGGCGGCTCTGCCGATGAACATCGACCTTGCGGCTTATGAAAAACTGGTTCATTCCGAAGCCAACCTGCTCAAAAATCCGAGCTTTGAAGGGGAGGGGGGCTGGATTTCCGGCGGCGAGGCCAATACCGCCCGGAGCACGGCGACCCGCATCGTCTCCGGCGGCCTGTTCGGGGCAAAGAAGGCGTTGCTCGACATTCCGGCCGGCGCTCCCGCGGATTGGTACGGTTTCCGGCAGGCGGTCGGCGTGAAACAGGGCCGCCGCTACCTGGTGGCGGGATTTGCCGAAAGCGAAAACTCCGCCAACGTCTGGGCGCATGAATTCAGCCGGAGCAATCCCAAAGCCTTCTTCAATGAGATGGTTCTCGCCGCGGGCGGCGGCTGGAAGCCCTTCACCATGAGCATTACCGCGCGCCATCCCGACAGCATGATCGAACTTCACCTGACTTCGAA
>JAVBSA010000637.1:0-6516 GCA_031556915.1 Victivallis sp. | reverse complement strand
GACAACGGGAGCGATGCTCTTCGACTGCGGCAAGGTGGATTTCCGCATGGAACTCGCCCCCGACTACAAGGCCAACCGCGCCGAAATGCCCGATGAGCTCCGGCAGCAGATTCCAATCATCCGCGAGATGGCGGCGGCCTTCGGCTGGCCGCTGCTCCAGGAACCCAACTATGAAGCGGACGATTTGATCGCCGCCTTCGCCCGCAATGTTCCGGCGGGCCGCCGGGTGCGGATCGTCAGCAGCGACAAGGACCTGACGCAGCTCATCACGCCCGAAATCACCATGCTCTCCCCCGCCCCCAAGGGCGGCTTCGAAGAGCGCGGCGAAGCACAGGTACGGGATAAATATTTCGTCAACCCGGAGCGGATGGTGGACTACCTCGCGTTGATCGGCGACAGTTCGGACAATATCCCCGGCGTTCCCGGCGTCGGCCCCAAAACGGCGGCGCAGCTTCTCAACACGTATGGCGCGTTCACGGAATGGGAAAACGATCTTGCCCGCATCGAAAACCCGAAGCTCCGCGAAAAGCTCGAAACGAACCTCGATGTGATCCGGCGCAACCGCAAGCTCGTCGCACTGCTCGACAAGCTCCCGGAACGAATGGCTCCGGTGGAAGACCAGCTCAAGCGCAACACACCCGACTGGGTCGAAATCCGCCGGATCTGTGAACAAATGGAGTTGAGGTCCATCCTGAAAGAACTCCCCGCTCCGCCGGAATCGGAGGAACCGGACCTCTTCAGTCAGGTCGAAGAAAAATCCGATTCCGCCGAGATGGTTCAGGGCGAACTTTTCTGACTCTTCTGCCAGAGATAGAGCGAGGGAACCGCGACTTTTACTTCGGGCGCTTCCGTGCCCGCGGGCAGAAAACGGTTGTCCTCCGCCTTGAAATCGGCCTTGACGCCGCCCCAGGCTTCGCCGTTGCCGCCGATTATGGTATTGCCGGTAATCACGTTGCCGCTGTTCGCCATATACTCGTTGAAAAGAAGCGGCCACTTCGCGCTCTTGAGCGTGAAGACGTTGTTTGCAATGATGTTATCGCGGCAGTTGAGGCGCGCGATGATTCCGGGGCCGGAATCGACCTCGAAACGGCTGCCGGCGATCCGCCATTGGAAGTTGTTCCCGCCGAGGTAAATTGCACTCTTGCGCGAACGCATGTCGCAGTTGTAGATTACGTTGCGCGGCCCACAGGAGCCGTGCATCCCGTCATTGAAGGGGGTGGAGTAGAAGGCGAAGCCGTAGCTGGAAAACTCCCCGGTCGTCTCGACGATCTTGCACTGCTCGAACAGATTCTCCATGCAATAGCCGCTGTGAAGCTGCGCGTCGCTGTTGTGGAACACGCTGTCGCGGATGACGCACCCCGAACAGGCCCAGTTGAGGAGCGGGGCGTGACGCAGGTCGAAGGTTTCGATCCGTTCCATCAGGCAGTCGGTTCCGTATTCGAACCCCGCGTAACTCAGCAGTGAACGCGGAAAATGCGCGCCGCGCAACACCGAATCGGAGAACGTACAGTTGATCGCATTGGTGAATTGCACCGGCCAGACTCCCGCCTTGACGACTTCGACCTCGCGCACTTCGCAGTCGGCCGCCTGGCGGAAAGCGATCGCGTTGAGCTTGAACTCTTTCTGCAATTCGCCCCTCTGTTCGACGGTGAGTTGTTCCACCCCGCTGAAGCGGATGGGGAAGAAGGCGGTCGCAAAGGAACCCTCTTCCGCCAGGAAAGGAAGCCGCGAGGGGGTTGCCAGCGTAATCGATTTCCCCTCCCGCCCCGCGATACGGAAGGCGGAGCGCCGCATCCGCCCCCAGGCGAGCGGCGTATGCGCCTCCTCATCCCAGCGGGTTCCGAGCGGAGCATTCAAAAAAAGGAACTCGCTTTTCTCATTCAAACGGTGATCGGCGGCAAGTTCGATCTTTGTTCCGCCGCGCGTCACATCCCCGGCGAGAGGCATGCGGGAAGCCGCCGCAGTGTACTCCGATCCCTCAAAATGGAGCAACGAGTGCTCGGTGGAATAATGCGCCGCAGTCACGAAAAATTCGGACTCCGCCGTCCGTTTCGCGCCGTCGCGGCCGGTGACCTCCAACGTCATGCGGCACTTCCCCGCCGGCAGTGAAGCGACATAGCTTTCGGGCGGCAAAGCGATCTTGCCGACGGCGGGATCGGAGGGGCACACCGAAAATCCGCGATCCTTACGCAGATTCAGGAATTTCAGATACGCCTCGGTGGAATCGAACTTCTCCGCCTCCGCCGAGGCCGGAATCTCCCAGCGCCCCAACTCTCTGCCCGGAATGGAGAGCACAACTGAAGCGCATTCCTTCCACGGGAAATAGAGTTCCAGTTTCGTATTCTTGCCGATCCGGTCGCCCGGTGCAAAATTCATCATCTGAAGTCCCGAGGGGAGCGGCTGTGAAATCAGGCGCGTTTTGCCGCGCCCGGCGCCGCGGACGACGATCCGGTCGGAGGTGACATAAACCTTGCCGTAAAGGAGATACTCCCCCTCCTCCAGAGCCACGATTCCGCCGCCAGCCCTGGCCGCCGCATCGACGGCTGCCTGGATTCCGGCGGCGGCGTCCGCCTGACTTCCCGACTTCCGAACCGGGAAGAGCACCGTGGGCGGCCGCCGTTCGGAGACTCCCGCCCGCGTAAAGTCGGGATAAAGGATGCCATCCGGCCCCATCATGGAGAGGTTGTCCGGTTTGGAGAACGGTTCCGGCGCCAGCGCGGGGCGGCCCGAAACGGATTCCAATTGAAAATCCCGCAGCCAGAGCGCCGCCGGAGAAATCTTCTCGATTTCGATCGAAACCGAGGCGCATTCCGGCTGGGTGTCGAAGGGGAGCGTCATCTCCAGCATCACTTTGCGGAGCGACCGGTCGGGGCGGAGAAAGCTGTCGCGGTGGCGTTTCCAGTCGGTCCGGGGCAGTTTGACGCCTTGCGCGTCGTACTCGCCGATTTCCAGGTAAAAAAGATTGCTCTGTTCACTGTAATAGCGGAAACTCAACCGGTAGCGGGCCGAGGGTTCCACCGAAATTCGGGGCGAACTGTAAATGCCGCGCTTCCCGGGGAAGAGGGCCGGCACTTTTCCGGCGGGACACTTCCGCACTTCCGCGCCGGAACTCCACCCGGCGAGCGGAATTTCCGTTGCGGCAAGGAATCCCGAAAGAAACGCCGACGCAAGGAAGACGACTTTCATCATCATTTATCCCACAACCAATAGGCGTCGTCCGTGGTGGCGCGGAAAGGCGCTTCGGCAAGCGGATTTTCCTTGTTCCCGATCCGCCATGAAGTGACGCTTCCGGTGACCTGAAGGGCATTGACGGTCTGGCCGGGGTGGCGCGCGGCCGGATTCCCCCAGGCGGTGGAGGCGTAAGTGCTGGTCCGCACCCGGTAGGCGCCTTTGGTCTCGTCGTTGATATTGCCCGTCAAACGCCCGAACACATCCATGAACAGGAATTTGCCGGAGGGATTTTTGATGCGCGAAAGCTTGTTGGAACAAAAGTCGCTGTTGGGCGAAGCGAGCATCCGGTTCAACGCATAATGCGGCTTCGACATCCACCAGCCGGCCCCGCCGCCGGCAACCGATCCCGCGACATCGACCGGATCGGCCATGGCCGCGCAGCGGAACAGTTTCACCGTCGCATATTTGCCGACGGTATGCTGCAAGCCGGATTCATACGGCTTTTCCAAATCGGCGGGGTTGGGCCCCATCAGCATGTTGGGCCAATAGATCTGCTGCTCGCCTTCGGCTTTCTTGCCGTAACCGACGTCGGGGGTCAGCCAGCCGCCATAGTCGGAGACATATTGCATTTCCCCCAGGCCGAGCTGCCGGAGATTGTTGATGCAGTCGGACGCCCGGGCGCGGTCGCGCGCTTTGCTGAGCGCGGGCAGCAGCATCGAAGCAAGAATCGCGATGATGGCGATTACCACCAACAGCTCAATCAATGTAAATTCTTTGCGCATAATCATTCCTCTCCGTATTCGAAAATTAAAAGGTGTCGCTGCCTAAAACAAAACGGGTTCCGAACAATTCCCGGTAGACCGGCGCCGAGGCGCCGCCGCGCCTCCTGGCGGCAATGAACTCCACCGCCTTCGCCGCCATGCTTGCCAGGGGCATGTCGATATACATGATCTCGGACCGGCCGGAGCCGCCCGGCCGAACCTTGTCGAAACACATGACGGTCAAGTCTTTGCCGATGGCTCTGCCGCAATTCCGGCTGGCGAGGAGCACATAATCCACCAGATCGCTCACCGTGATGAACAACGCCTCGGGCCGGTGCTCCCGGAGAAATTCCTCCAACTGGTAAACGGCGGAAATATCGTCACGCTCGAGCGTACAAACCAGTTCTTTCCGTCCCGCCTGGCGGCACGCTTCGGAATACCCCCGGGAACGGGTCGCGTTGGCGTAAGAGCTGCCCGTCCGGGAATTCACCAGGGCGACTTCCTTCTTGCCCATGCGGAACAGGAATTCCAAAGCACGGCGCGACTCCAACTCATAATCGACCGTGGCATAGGCGATATATTGCAGATCGGTGAACCGGTTCAGAAGGAAGACCGGAATCCCGCTGCCGGAAATTGCGTTGAGCCGCTCCAGTTCGGCGGGCGTCTCCCGCCGGGGCATCACAATAAAACCATCCAGATCGCCGCCGTCGCGGGCAATAAAATCTTCGGTCGAAGTGAGGACCAGCCTCGCATCCAGCCTGTCGCAGGCTTTGCGGGCTCCGAGATACACCTCTTCGGCATAGAAATTGGAATCCGTGGCGGTCACCGCGATATTCAGCGTCTTCGGCGCCTTCTTCGGTTGCGAGCTTTCGCTGACGAAGGAGCCCACCCCCGCCTGGCGGAAGATCAGCCCGTCGGCCTCCAGGATATCCAATGCCTTGCGGACGGAAAAACGGCTGATGTTGAACTGGCGGCACAACTCGTTCTCCGACGGCAGCGCCATCCCCGGGGTCAGCTCACGCTGCCGGATCCGGGTGCCGAGCGATCCGGCGACCTCTTTGAAAATCGGAACTTTCTGACTCATGAAAACCTCAAACGTACATGTCTGCATTACTTGTTTGTTATTAATTATAGCAAACCGCAGAGGCAATGTCAAGAGCCGGAAGAAAAATATCGGAAAAATCGCGGTTCAGGCAGTTTGCGCCGACGCGCCGGCAAAGCGCCGGCGTTTTCGTGAGCTCAGCCGCCGCGCTTGCGGTAGACGGCGGGCGTCGACGTGAAGAAACGCCGGAACTGGCGGGTAAAATAGCTTAGATTGCGGAACCCCGACAAGGCGGCGATCTCTTTCACGGTCAGGCTGCCGCCGATCAGCGCGGCGGCAGCCCGCTCGAGACGCCGCCGGATGATGTACTCTTTGAGCGGCAGCCCATGTTTTTCCGCGAAAATCCGGTAGAGGTGACGGCGGCTGACGCCGACGTTCCGGGCGATGCCGTCCACGGTGATGTCGTCGGTCAGATTCTCTTCGATATAGTGGTCGATCAACTCAAGCGTGTCTGAGAATCCCCTCCCCTCGCTCTCTTCGCGAAGCATCGCCGGAAAGTTGGCGCTGAAGAGTTCGAGCAGGAATCCGCACAGTTGCAGCCGCAGACGCTCCGCCCGGAAGGGCGCGCCGGAACAGACCAGCTCTTCGATCCGCCCCGGCAATTGCGCTTCGAGCTTCAACATCCGCCCGGCGAGATAGCGCGACAAAGCGGCGTTTCCCTTGAGTTTCAGGGCAAACCCGAACAGCAGGGAATCGTCGGCCAGAGTCAGCCGCCGGTGAACGAGATCGGGAGCGATCAGGATCCACTCGTTTCTCCCCCCTTCCAGCATGACCTCTTCGCCCTCGCAATCGTAACACATCCGCCCCGAAAGAAGAACCGAAAGTTCCATATGCGGGTGCCGGTGATACGAAGTATTGGCGGCACAATGGTCCAGCGTATAATGCGCCAGGGCGGACTGGATCAGCGTATCGCCCAGCTTCACCTCGAGTTCCCCCCGTACCGCCCGCTGCATCAGGCGGTTGCGTTCCACGATCTCCGCTTGTGAAAACATGATGTTCCTCCTTGTATCAGTTTACTGCGCCGGAAAGAAAAAATCAAGACCTTTTGGCACGTTTGTGTTAAAATTGTCTCAAAATGCCACTTGGCATCCGGCGGAATTTCCGCTATACTATCTGTAGAAACATAAAATAACACAAAGAGGTTGCCCGTGATCCGAATTCTCGCTTTTCTGCTTCTTGCGCCGCTCTTTTCTCTTGCGGCCGTCTCCATCGATCCGGCGGCGTCGGCCGGGCGGGTCACCGGGGAACTCCTGCCCGGCTGGCGGGAAAATTCCGGCTGGGCCAAGGCCTGGATCCACTATTCGGTTGAAACGGAAGACAACATTCCGTTCCAGCGCGCCGCCATCCGCAAGCTGGAAGACGGTTATGCGCAATTCGATCTCCGCCTCCCCGCGGACTTCCGTCCCGGCACTTACCGCCTCTCCTTCGACGCCCGGCTCCACGGGCGCGGCAGGCTGAATACCGGAATCCGCATGGTCAACG
>JAVBSA010000278.1:0-3907 GCA_031556915.1 Victivallis sp. | reverse complement strand
AGCCCGAAAAGGCGTCGGCCCCGGCACCTTGCCGGTCGGAGGTTCCAAGGAGGCGAAGCGCTCCTTGGCGGAGTTTGAGGCGGAGCCTCAAGTCCAGGTGCGTTTATTTTGGCTAGCGCTTATGGGCGACGCGCCCTCCTGGCGGAGTAGCGAGGCAGAGCCTCAACTCCCACGGTGTTTGATCCGGCTCAGAACCCTCATTTGTCAGGATTTCCGAACTTTTTTACTCACTTTTTTTCGCCGGGCTCTTGACACCGGCGATTTTTTTTGTCATAATATAGAGCAAGTGATAACAAGTGATAATCACATAACAATAACTGATTATCACCGGAGGGAACAATGGTCCATCAATCGACAGCAATTTACATGCGGATCCGCCACTATGTCTTCGACTGGCTGGCGTCCACGAAGGGCTCCGTGGTGCGGCTGCCTTCGAACCGGGAACTGGCGCGCAAGTTCGGCGTGAGCCAGCCGACCGTGGTGAAGGCGCTGCAGGAGCTGATCCGCGAGGAATACCTCACCATGCGCCCCGGCGTGGGGTTGTTCAGCAATCCCGACCGCATGACCGAGAGCAACAGCAAGCTCTGGGGAATCATTCTCGGCGACGGCCGCTGGGCTTATCTGTCGCGGGAGGCGCTCCACGTCATCTACCAGATCGGCGATGAGCTTCTGAAGCGCGACCGGCACAACCTGCTGAAAGTCATCAGCATGGGCGAAGCTTCCGATGCGGACGACAATTTCCCGGAGCTCTCCGTCCTCTCCGGCATCTGCTGGTGGCTCCCCGACGACCGGCTGCTGCCTGCCATGACGCAGATCGCCAAACGGATTCCTGTCGCGGTGATCGGCAAAAAGCTGCCGGACTTCTACAGTTTCTACAGCGATTTCGAACAGCGCAATTACGAGATCGCCCAAAGGATGATCGCCCGCGGCTGCAAACGGCTGGTCCTGGTTCTTCCGCATTACGACAAGGAAGGCGCCACCCGGGGAGTCCGGCGGGCCTGTTCCGAAGCCGGAATCGAGCTGCCGCCGGGGTGCGTCATCGAGGGGAACCCCTCCACCTGCAGCGAACTCGAACGCATGGTGGATCTCCACTGTGCTCCGGACGGGATCATCTGCAACCATGGTCCGCAGGACTTCGTCTCCCTCATCGCTCAAAGCAAGGAGCTGTCCCGGTGCCTCATCTACTACGATTTGCTCTGGCTGAGCGACAACTGGTCCTTCGACGGTTTCGTCGGCACTTTCGATTACGCCAAAATCGCCCCCAAACTAGCCGACTACCTTGTTGCGGGCGTCAAATCCGCCCCGCCCAAATCCGAATTATTGCCCTTGACTTTAAAAGAGACCTTTCAAACCCTGAACAATGACCCCAGGAGACACAAGAATGAAAAAGCGTCACTTCACACTCATTGAACTGTTGGTGGTGATCGCCATCATCGCCATCCTCGCCTCGATGCGGCTCCCGGCACTCAACCAGGCGCGCGAAAAAGGCAAGTCAGCCAGCTGCGTCAACAACCTCAAGCAGCTGGGGCTCGGCTACGCGCAATACTGCAACGACAACAGCGATCAGCTCATTCCTATCTTCGTTTCCGCCGACAACAACGCCCGCTGGCCGCAGGCGCTTGCCGGAAATACCGCCAATCCCAACACTCCCACCCCGGCAACCGGAGCTTATGTGACGGTGAATCTCTTCAAATGCCCGTCGGTCAACATGTCGGACACCTCGAGCGGCTGGTGGCTGTGGAACTTGCATTACGGCGTCAATGCAAAAATAGTCACAGGTTCGACACCGCTCGGCTGGCCGGACAATGAAAAGATCACTGGAAAAATCAGCGGCTGCCGAAGCCCTTCCCGCAAAATCTTCATCACCGATACCTGGCTGGGCCAGGGAGCCGAATCGAATGTCGATGAAAGCAAGGGAGCGTGGCGGTGGGCTCCCGACCAAACCGGTTCGAACTGGGGATTCCCGGCCGCGCGCCACAGCAGAGCTCTCAATGTTCTTCATCTCGACTGGCACGTGGTTCCGGAGAGAGTGTCCAACCCCTATGCCCCTTACAGCCAGGACCCATTCAACGTCTTGAGCAACAACAGTATCGGCCGGCTCAACTACTCCGACGGCTGGGCGTTCGGCAGTCGAGGCCTCTAAGCCCCCCGGGCCGCGGAATATTCCGCGGCCTTTTTATCACCTTAATTACCGGAAAATCACGATATTATGAATAAACTGTTCCTGCCGCTCCTGCTGCTCCCCGGCATTCTGGCCGCAGCTGTGATCGAAGACAATTTCAAGAGCTACCCCGACTATGATTCCGCCCACCGCAACTGGATGTTCCGCGGCGTCGCGGGCGAGGTGGTCGGCGGCGAGTTCCGCTTCAACGGCCTCTCCATCGACCGTGCGCTCGAGGTGGATGTCCACCCGGCGCTCACCATGGGGATTCCGCGCGACTTCCCGGCGGGATCGCGCCTTGCCGTCACAGCCGATTACACGCTCGGCGCCAAAGGCTTCACCTTTCTCGACCTCAATAAGAAAGAGGCGCGCTCGATCGGCGTGGCCATTCTCGACCGCCAGTTCTCCCGGGGGCGGCGCGACCCGATGGATATCCCGACCATCCGTTTGAGCCTGGAGCAGGCCCCCGGCGGCGAACGTTCGGTTAACTTCTCCTACGCGGGCAACCCGGCGCTCTCACCCAAGGTTGAAATCGCCAACCGCGCCGACCTCGCCAAGCTGGATCAGTTGAGCTTTTCACTGGAGCTTGCCAACGATACTGCGACCGGCGTCATCCGCTCCGGCGGCAAAGAGGTGTTCCGCGGCACGCTCCGCGATCCGGGATTCGGGAAACTTTATCCGACCGCCTATCCCGCGTTTCTCAACCTGAAAACCCCGGGAGCGCTGACCCGTTTTACGGCGGACAACTTCGATTCGAAGCCGGCCGCGCCGCCGATCCGGGTACTCCCCCTCCCCGCCGGCTGGCAGTTGACGGCGGAAGGGAAAACGCAGACCGTCGCTCCCGACGCCACGGGCAGAATCGACATCGCCAAGGCGGTCGGAGCCTTCGGCAACGGCCGCAAGGCGACTCTCGAATGCGAAGTCGTCGTACCCGCGCCCGGCCTCTACGCGGCAGGCGCGCGCGGCGACTGGTACTGGAAACTCACTTCCAACGGCAGCGTCATCCTCGACCGCTCCGCCTCCGGCAACGGTTCCGGCGAACACATCGTCCAACTCAACCTCAACGCCGGTAAGAACCGCCTCACGGTCGAAGTCGGCAGCGGTTCCGGCGGCTGGGATTTCCGTTTGACCACGCCCAATCCCGAAGTGCTGAAGGCGAAAGAATCCGCGCTCCACCTCTACGGCGCCGACCGGATCTACTGGAATCTCGACCGGATGATCGACGATCTTGGCAACCTCAAACGCTGGCAGCTCGCCAATCCGGCGCTGGAAGCGGAAATCCTGAAGCTCCGCCGCGAGATTCCGGCCGACCTCTCCACTCGCGACGCAGTGCAATACGACGCCCGCCTCGCCGGGTATTACGGCAAAATCTACGATCTTTACCGGGTCGTCCAGTTCCGCGACCTCCTCCGCGAAATCGACGGAATCGCGACGATGCTCGGCAAACCTGTCCAGCTCAAAGAACTCGAATCGCTCGGCAAGCAGCTTGAACAAGCCGCCGTTTCCGATCAGAAAACGCAAATCGACCGGCTGGCAGGCGTCATCCAGAAGAAGATCGACGAAATCCTTGCCACCCTCGACGGTTACCGCGAAGGCGTCACCTTCGGGCGCGGATTCGGGCGCTTCGGCTGGCTCACCGGCGACAAAGTAAGCAGCTATTCCTCGGGCGACGGGCTGCTGGTCAACCAATTGCTCTCATCGGGCGCGCTGCTGCGGCAATTCGTCACGACCGCCGACGGCAAGAAT